>JBBSDV010000220.1:0-4436 GCA_038240335.1 Dehalococcoidia bacterium | reverse complement strand
TTTTCGGGCAGTGTGGCCAACGCTGCGCATCAATCGACGTACGCGTGCGACAACGCCTCCATCCCTGGGGGCAGCTATCGTTCGATCACTGTGAACGGGACTTGCACGGTGGATGCTGGCGACGTGACGGTGAAGGGGAATGTAAGCGTTAGCGATAACAGTCAGCTGTTCGCGGCCTTCGGCGGCTCTCAACTCAGCGTCGGCGGCAATATCATCGCCGGCAACAACGCGTCGCTCGTGCTCGGATGTGAGCCGGGCGCCTTCGCCTGCTTCAACGACCCGGACCAGGACGTCGGCACGCTGTCTTCGCATGTCTCGATCGGCGGTAGCCTGATCGCCCACAACGCCCTGGCCGTGCTCGTCCACAACATCGACGCGAAGAACGTGTTCGTGATCGGCGGCGGCGGCGGCGTCAACTGCGATTCGCACGACGAGTTGGGCGGCGCCCCGGCGTACGGCACGATCGAGGACAGCACGATCTCCGGGCAGGCACTGATTATCGGCTGGCAATCGTGCTGGCTCGGGTTCATCCGCAACCAGGTCGGCGGCAGCGTCCACTTCTTGAACAACGTCACGGCGGATCCGGACGGCAACGAAGTGGTGACGAACTCGATCGCCGGCAGCCTGAACTGCTTCGGCAACTCGCCGGCGCCGCAAGTTGGGGACTCGGAGGGCGAGGTGAACGTCGGGACAACGGGTCGCGGGCAATGCGCGGGCCTCGTCACAGGCACTTCGCCCAACTAGGAAGCATCAACCGGACGGAACAGACGCATCGCGCGCGAATCGAAGTGATTCGCGCGCGATGCCGTTCTCGTCGGTGCCACGGGAGAGACTTGAGGGCTGCATCTCCACGTTATCGTCGACAGGCGCGGGCCCAGCGGCGGGCGCGGGCTACGGTGCCTTCGAAACGCTAAGGTCGAGTAGCTGCCCACCGTCGGGATTGCCATCGCCGGGGTACCCGTACTGGCCGACGTCGATGTAGTAGGTGCCCGGTTCTAACGTCCGCGTCAGTTCCGACTGAAGCGTGGGGTGCTTGTCGTCGTTGCAATCGATCGTCTTGAGATTGTCCTGACTGACCTGGTTGCGTGGGCCGCTGTACAGCTGCAGTACCGTGTCGTAATTGCTGCCCGCTGTCGAAATCACGTACCTCGTCGTCTCCTTGACCGTGAGTTTGTACCAGAGAGAGCGATAGGAAGTCTGGCAAATACCAAATTCGCGCGGCTCCTGGGTGGCGCCGGAGGCGTCGACGTTCGTGACGACGAAGGGCCGGTCGTGGGTCTGGATGTGAACTGCGTGTTTAATGTTGTCGTTGCGCTCGACCGCCGCCCCTGTGCTCGCACCGGCACCGATCGCCCCGAGCGCGATAATCACGGCCACGCAAACTGCTGCTGCTCTCCTCATGCTGCTCCTCCCCGCACCGGATGAGCCGTTGCCTCACTCGAGCGACGGCTCCCAGCTTCGGCTGGTGATTGGCTATCATCGGCTGTCACGCGTCTGCGTGTCAACAGCGCGAGGGGTACATTTTGCACCGATTTTGCTTCGGTCACGCCGTACCTCGCGCTATGATCCGGCAATGACGCGCCGACTCGCTCATTTTGACGTACCGCTCGACGTGATTGCCGTGTCTTCTCGCGCCGAGGATCGGCGGGAGTCAGCACGATCGCCCGCCGCGGCGGTGCGACGATGACCAGCATCAATTGGCGCACTGGTCTCCGCGAGCAGCGCGAGCGCATCGGCCTCGACCGGAAGGCGCTGGCCGCGCTCGCCGGTGTTTCGGCCGAGACCATCAAGTCGTACGAGCACGGCCGTCGCGCGCCGTCGCGCCTCCATCTCGTCGCCGTGCTCGATGCGATGAAGGTCGAGCGCGGCCTGCGCGGGGAGTTGCTCGTCGCCGCCGGCTTCGCCTCAGACGCCCTCGACCTCGGGGCGGAGTACGTGACGATGCGCACTCGCGACGAGATCGTCGCCGAGGTCGAGCATTATCGCTGGCCGTCGTTCATCTCGAATGACGCGATGGAGGTGGTCGGCGCGAACGCCGCCGCCCAGCGGCTTTGGGGCGTCGACATGCGCGTCGAATTCACCGACTCGATCGACCGCAACCTGCTCAGCCTGGCAAGCAATCCCCGTTTCGCCGACCATTGCCAGAACTGGGACGCGATCATCACCGAGATGATCTCCATCTTCAAGGGCCACCACCAAGGGCCGGAGCTGCTGGAGCACCCGAGCCCCTACTTCGCCGCCGTCCTCGAGCGCTTCCTGAAAGGCGACCCCGGGTACGTCGCGCGATTCTTGCGCCTCTGGGGCAGCGTGGAGCCGGCCATCGGACGGCGCCGCTGGTCATACGATGTCGACTGGCACGTGCCCAGCGCCGGCGACGTGCGCATGCAGTGTTTCGTCAGCAACGCCCACGAACAACTGGCCCTGTCCTTCAACGACTGGATCCCGATCGATGCGGAGTCGTGGAACACACTCGACTGCATCCAGCGATAGCACGCACCAGCGGCGGCGCGTCGTTGGAAGAGGTCGTGCTGATTGGATCTAACCGCGAAGCCGCGAAGGAGCGTTAGAGGACGCGTCTGGAACGTCCGCCTACACGGACCGCGAGTTCGCGGGAACGCTCATGTATCCGTTCCCGAAGTCCGCTTCGCTTCCGACGCGAAACACTACTCGCTAGCGGCGACTCGGTGTTCCGGGACGCCGTCGATCGCCGGTACCACGAGGGCGATGCGTGGTGGGGCAGCGGCGGCCGCGGCGACGAGATCGTTGAAGGAGTCGACGATGTCATCGATGAAGGCGCAGACATCGGCGTCATCGCCGTCCATGTAGTTCACGCCCCAGTGCAGCGCACCCGCATAGCTAAGAGCCGCAACGTTGCAACGCTGGCCGCCGAAGATCGGCGCGAGCGGGTATAGCGCGATCAACCGCGAATCGAGCGCGTACAGCGGCGCCGGCGAGCCCGGGATCGTCGTCACGCAGAGGTTGTACGCGCGCGTGCGCAGCGCGAGCCACATCGAGGCGCGTTGGGCGAGGGTGCCCGTAACGCTATCGATCTGCGCCAGCACGTCGGCGCCCAGATTCTGCTTCGCCTGCTTAAGCTGCGCCACGGATTCGGTGATCCGTTCGAGCCGCCGTCGGCCATCGGATTCATCGACGGGCAGGTCGACGATGAGCATCGACACGCGGTTGCCAAGACCGCCGCGTTCCGCGCGCGTGCGCATGTTCGTCGGCACCATCGCCCGCATTCGCAGGCCTGACAGGCCGAAATTTCGGCGCTGCAAAAAGCCTCGCACGGCGCCCGTCGCGGCGGCGAGCGTCACGTCATCTCGCGTGCCGCCGAGGCGGGCGCGAATGCTCCGCTCGCTCGCGCTCTCGCTTTGCGCCCACGCGACGCTGCGCGTCGGGGTCGGCATCGGAGTCAAGGGCGTTCGCGTCGTGCCGCGGACGCCGTTCGCGATCAGCCGCACCAGCGCCAGCGTGCGGTCGCGGAAGCCGCGGCGCGTCTCCGCGTCGTGCGTGAGGCTCGCAATTGTGCGGATCGCACGGAGCGGCGATGAGGCGATCCGGCGCGCTTCGCCGGCGATGAGACGGGATGGCGCAGGGGCCGGCGCCGGTTCCCAAACGGGAGTCGGCGCTACGGCGGCGACGGGCTCGCGCGAGAGCAGCGCCGCTATGAAGTCGATGCCGGCGAGGCCGTCCAGCATGGCGTGATGCGCGCGACAGATCACGGCAAAGCGATCGTCGCCCGACGGATCGCGGTAGTTGTCGACGACGGCGAGATCCCACAGCGGGTGGGCGCGATCGAGCGGCACGGAGAACAGGGCCCCAGCGAGTGCCCGCAGCTCACGCTCCCCGCCCGGCCCGTCGATTTGGACCATGCGGACGTGGCGTTCGATCGCAAAATCGGGGTCGTCGATCCAGATCTCACGGTGTGTGATCGGCGTGCGAGCGAGCTTCTGATGACATTCGGGCACAAACGGCATGCGCGACTCGATGTAGCGCTGGAAGGCGACGAGATCGATCGCGCCGTCCTCGTTGCGGAACATTCCGGCTTCGAACAAGGCGACCACGCCGACGTGCATGTGCAGCGCCGGCGCCTCGTACGCAAGAAATGACTCGTCTTGAGGCGAGAGCCGCAGGAAGAACGCCGGCTTTCGGCGGTGGAGCAAGTTCAAGTGCAAAGGGGATGATCCTCGTTCTCGGCGCGAGACGCGGCGGGAGCGTCTCTCACTCTATACGAGATGATGGGCACGATCGGTCACGAATCGTATGAGGGAATGCGCAGATTATGGCGACAGCGCATGACCTGCGCCGGGGCGACGACCCTGGCTCGATCGTACACTGAGGCATGCCGAGACGAACTGCCGCCAAACCAGCATCGATGTTCGAAACACGCGGGGCGGGCCTCGACGATGCGCCCGATGCCGGCGCGCCGCTGG
>JBBSDV010000219.1:0-4476 GCA_038240335.1 Dehalococcoidia bacterium | reverse complement strand
TGGATATCGACCTCGATCGCGTCAAAGTGGCCCAGGAGTACCAGATCGTCTATGGGGTCGAACTCGACGAGCGCGGCAAGCTGCGCGGCGAGCCTGAGCGCGTTGACGGCCAGTACAACATCTACGATTCGGTGCCGGGGATGGAGAAATACAGCCCCCTCTGGCAGTTTAACTACGTCATCGTGCCTCGAGACTACGAGGCGAATCGGCTGCGCTCGGAGGCGGATTGCCTCGCGAGCGGCTACGAGATCCGTCAGAGCACCGTTTTGGAGAATTGACCGGTCCTCTAGCGCTGCCGTGAGCAGCGCGGGAAGCCGGAAGTAAGGTCGCAAGCCGGGTCGGCATCGATGGCAGGCGAATCGCGAACATAGACACATCAGCGTTGGCACTGCCTTCGGGCGCTCGTCACGCACAATCGGGCAAAGGAAGCCGGCATGGGAAACGAAGACGCCCTCGATCTCGCGAAGCGGCTCTTCGCCGCGATCACCGCCGGTGATGTCGATGCCGTGCGCGCGATGTACGCGCCTGACGCGGTCATCTGGCATAACAACGATGGCGCGACACAGACCGTTGACCAGAATCTCGCGACGCTCAGCTGGATCGCCGCCAACGTCAAGGGCTTTCGGTACGACGACGTGCGCTGCCAGGCGACCGGCTCTGGGTTCGTCGAGCAGCACGTGACGCGCGGCATGACGCCGAAAGGCGCCGAGTTCGCGTTCCCCGCGTGCATCGTGGCAACTGTCGCGGACGGACGCATCACGCGGATAGATGAGTACCTCGACTCGGCGCACCTCGCCGTCTTCGCGACCTAATGCCGACGCACCGATTCCCTCGCTCAGCGGCCTTGTCATTCCCTGTAAACTGTCGGTGTGACGTCACCCGACCACTACGCAACCCTCAGCCTTAAGCCGGACGCGAGCGATGCCGAGATCAAGCGGCGATATCGCGCGCTGATGCGCGCCGTGCATCCGGACGCAAACGCGAACGACCCGTTGGCCACCCGGAAGGCTGCGCGCGTCAACGTCGCTTTCGAGACGCTGAGCGATCCCGAAAAACGTCGCGCGTACGACGAGATCTATCACCCCGCAAAGGGCAAGAAGAAGTACGAGCTCTGGGCCGAGCAGCCCGACTGGGAAGACATCGTCGCCGAGAACGTGCCGGCGCGACGCCCTGCGCACGTTCACTCGCTCGAGCCAATCATTGAACCGCGCGAGATCGACGTCGACATGGCCGAGCTCAAGGAGCACGCGCGCGTGCGGCGGCGCATCACGATCACCAATCGCTGCGAGTGCACGATCTCCGGTGACGTCTCGACGTCGGAGCCGTGGCTCTATGGCCCCGTCGGTCGGCTCACAGCAAAGCCGGGCGCGACGATTGAGTTCGACGTGGAGGTCGTGTCGCGCAAGGTGACGTTCCCCGGCATCTCGCGCGTGATCTTCGTCGCGAAGGACTGGACCGGCGTTGTGCCGGTGAAGATTAACGGCTACGTCGCGAAGCAGCGCCGAACCGTACCGCCCGCCGACAGCGCCTTCGTGCCGCTGCGCCGGCGTAAGTGGGCCGGCCGGCGTTGACGGAGCATGCTGCCGCCGGCACCGACGACGAGCTGCCGAAACGACTGGCAGAACCGTCACCCGACCATCCCCAGGTGCCGCACGAATCGAAAGACCTGCCGCCGGCCGCCCAGCCGGCGGGTCTGCCGACGCCGGGCCAACGTGTCAGTGGGATCGCCAGCGCGGAGCAGTACGCGCTGCCAGGGAAGCCCGGCGACTCCGCGACGGTGGCGGTGCAGGACGCATTCCGCCAGACCCATTTCGTCCTCGGCGCCGACCTCCGCCTGTTCGCCGAGGGTATGAATCTGCAGCTCGCCATCCTGCGCGACTCGTCCCACTCCCGCTATCGCACCCACGTGTACGGCGCGGTCGCCAGCACATGGTCGCGTGCGTACTCGACGCTCGCGGACGCCTGCCTCCTCGTGACGCGCGGCTCGTACGCGACAGTGCCGAATCTCGTGCGCTCAGGGGCTGAGCTGATGGCGGCGGAATACCAGATCGAGCGCGAGGAGTTGGGCGAGTACGTCGGGTGGCTGCTCGGCCACCTCAAGCCGGACGAGGAGCATAAGGCGGTCGATGTCGGTCTCGGGCACTACTTCGCGGGCACCACCCTCGCCGCGGACGAGCGTTTGCGCCTGATCTACCGCGTCGCGAGCGATCTCGGCCGGCCCAACTTCGGCGCCACGCTGCTGGAGACCGGTCCCGAGTCTAACAACGTGCGCCTGGCGTATTCATTCGACGATGCATCGTTTCACGTCGGCTGGGCCGAGATCGAGCTCGGTTGGCTGCTGCAGCTGTGCGAGCGACAGCTCACCTTGGCCGCGCACATGCCGCAGGTGCTCAACATTACGCCTGAGACGCATGCCGCCGTGTTGAGTTATGCGATCCGGATCCAGCAGACGCTCTCGAACGCGAGCCGCGCGCGTATCGACGAAATCCGTACGTCGGACAATCACAAGCGCTGGCTCGTCGTTAATTTCCGCCGCCAGCCCTCCGGCGCCCCGAAAAAGTACCTGCTGTAGCCAGCGCTGCACCCCCGTATCGAGCGGGAGTGCGCGATCTCACCTGCGCGTTTCCAAACCATTGAATCGGCATGATCGGTTGCTCCGGATGTCGCACGCTCCACGTAGGATCGTGGCCCAGGCACTCGTGCTCGACGAAACGGAAGATGGCGAGCCACTGAGCAAACGTCAGTTGCGAGGCTGGCATGCGGCGCGCGAAGCCGAGGTCGCGCGCGAGCCGCTGCAATTGCCGCGCGGTGAGATATCGCCGCAGGGCGTGCGAGACGTCCCCTGCCCCGTAACGGAAGCTCGTCTCGATGAACGCCCGATATCGACGTTCGCAGCCCTCGTCCAATACCGCCGTCTCGCGATGACGGATGACGAGCAGCGAGCTCGCGACACGAGGCGGCGGCATGAAATCGCCGCGGCGAACAGCGCCCGCGATCTCAAACTCGAACCACGGTTTGTGCACCAGGGAGAACTGTGTTTCTCGCGGAATACCGGCAAACTTCTCGGCCGCTTCCCGCTGGACAATCAGGCTGGCGATGTCTGGCGGGCGGGCGGCGTGCAGCAGCATGCGAAGAATCGCTGCCGTGATGTTATACGGAACATTGGCGACGACGACGTACGGCGTCGAAGGCAACGGAAAATCGAGAAAGTCCTGCTGCACGCAGTCGACCGCCTCGCTGGCGAAGCGCGCACGAAGCGCCGTGTACGCGCCGGCATCCTTCTCGATCGCGATGACGCGATGGCCGGCGTCGACGAGCGCGCGCGTGAGCACGCCATCGCCCGCGCCGGGTTCGACGACCAGCGCTCCGGCGGGCAGACGCATCCGGCGGACGATGGCACTAGCGACCGCCGGGCTGCGCAGGAAGTGCTGGGACAATTCGGGACGGCGATGAGCGATCCTGTGGTCGGTACGACGCATACCACACCTCCGGCCGCTGGAGGCGTCACGTCGCACACGGATGATCAAACAGAGAGCGCGGCGATGACGCCGTCAGCAGGCACGCAAAAGGAATCCTGTGACAGGAGGTAGCCCGGCCGGTGTCGCGGCCGGGGCGTCCGCCCGAGGGCGGACAGTTAGCGTCGCAGTCGTATCATCGCGCTCATCATTGCAGTGCGTACACGATATCGCGCTCGCGCTTGTTGCGAAACTGTACGCCTTCCGTTGCATAGGCTGACCGGCGCCGGGCGACGGGCGCGCTTGCCCGGATCAGAGATGGCTTTCGTCATGCGCCGCGCTTGTAGTCGGCGATCACTTCTTCGATCGCGTGTCTTGCACCGGCGACGATGGCGGGGTTGGTGTCCCGGTAGTAAGGGAGGGCTCCGAGGCCCATCAGTGCCCAACCGCGACCCCGCGCCCACGTCGCATCATCGACGGCCATCGTCGCCCGGAACACCTCCCGACTCTTGCCCGAGAACAGCTTCCACCCGACCATCAAGTCGCAGGCGGGGTCGCCCACGCCGAGACATCCGAAATCGATGACGCCGCTCATCCGCCCGCGTTCGACAAGGAGGTTTCCGGATGAGAGGTCGCCATGAATCCAGACGGGCGGGCCGTTCCACACGGGAGCGCGAAGAGCTGTCTCCCAGGCCGCGGTCACTGCTTCGGTATCGACCGTGCCCTCCCATTCGGGGATGGCGGCGCGCACGCCCGCATCTCGCACGGCCAGCGGCACTCCGCGGAAGAAGTTGTGACGGCCGGGCCGCGGGCCGCCGGTGGGGTCAATCCGCTGCATAGCCGCGATAAACCGCGCCAGATCGGTCGCCGCCGCGGGGATACGGCGAATCCGGTCGACGGTGGCGTCGTCGCCTTCGAGCCACGGACAAATCGACCAATGCCACGGATACTCGCCGCCGGGGCTCCCTGTTGCGATCGGCACGGGAATGGCGAGCGGCAGCTGCGGCGCAAGAATCGGCAG
>JBBSDV010000218.1:0-4480 GCA_038240335.1 Dehalococcoidia bacterium | reverse complement strand
GCCGGCGCACTGGCATGCACGCGGTCCGGCGCGGAGCCATCGATGCCGCATCGCGCTGAGGTGGATGAACTCGTTGCCGCATCGCGATAGGAGCATTCACCACCGGTTATCCGGGAGCGGCTTAGCGAGGCCTTTTGCGGTGCTCGGGGCAGCGCTTGCCTGATTATGCGACGGCCGAAGTGCCGAACGCGACTTCCTCATCGAGGGGCGGCGGCGCCTTCAGTTTGCGAACGGGCGATGCCGCGATCACGGCTGCGGCGGCGAATACAGCGATGGCCGCGAGCATGATCACGGGGCGTGCACCGATCGCTCCCGCCACGAGGCCGGCGAAGAGCGTGCCGGCAAGCATAGTAACCAGGCCGAGGAACCGCACGCTCGCGTTCACGCGCCCGAGCAATCCCGGGGGCGCGATCGCCTGCCGGAGACTGATTTGATTGATCTCGTAGATCGTCCAGCCTGGGTCACTGATGACCTGCGTCCCGACCAGCAACGCCGCGGCGATGATCGATGCGTGCGGTGCGGCGAACGTAAGCACGAAGCCGACACCGCCCATCGTCAGGCCGATGATCATCGCACCGCCGGCCCCGAAGGTGCGGCGACAGCGGTCCGCGAGCACCGCCCCCACCAGCGACGTGAGGCCACCGACGGCGAAGATCAGACCGAGTACGCCCGCCGAGAATCCGAGCTCGCGTGCGGTGAACAGCAGGAACGTGGCGCTCATCATGCCGGCGGCTAGGTTGAGGAACATCGCGCTCGCGGCGATGACCATCAACGTGCCGTCATGCAGGATCGCGCGCGCCCCGTCGCGCACCTCAATGAGCAGACTCTCTCGCTCGGTGACCGGTGCAGCGGCCGGCTCCTTGGTGCGAATGCTCGCGATCGAAATCGCCGAGACGACGAAGGTCGCCGCGTCGATCAGCATCGCGCCCGGCCCGGTGATGATCTGGACGAGCCAACCCGCGCTGCCGAACGCCGCGAACTCCGCCACCGAGGCACTGGCGGCGAGTTTGCTGTTGCCCTCGACCAGTTCGTCCACCTCGACAAGCGTCGGTAGGTACGACTGGTACGCCACATCGAAGAACGTCGTCAGGATGCCGGCGAGAAAGGCGACGGCGTAGAGCTGTTCGATGTGCAGCGTGCCGAACACCGCGACGACCGGCACCGAGAGCACGATCGCCGCGCGGCCCACGTCGGCGACGATCATCATCGGCCGCCGCCGGAGTCGGTCGACCCAGACGCCGGCGACGAGCCCGAAGCAAATGCCGGCGATGACGTCCGCCGCGGTGACGAGTGCGATCTGGAACGGCCGGGCGTCGAGATAGATGACGGCGGTGAAGGGCAGCGCAATCCGCGTTGTCAGCGAGCCGAAGACCGAGACCGTCTGTCCAGTCCACAGGCGCATGAAATCGCGGTGCCGCCAGAGGCCGCTGAATCGAACTTGCATTCGCGGAGTGTAGCGAGTGCCGCTCCAGCGCGAGACGCCGCCGACCTCGTCGATCTAGATGCCGTTATCCCTGAGGAACTGCAGGACGGCGGAGTTGAAGACCTCGGGCTGATAGAGATTGACGGCGTGGCCGGCGCCCTCGACGACAATCTTCCGGGCGTTCGGGATCTTCTGAGCCATGTAGTCGATGCCGCTCTGGTAGCGAGCGTCGTCGGCGCCCCACACGAGCAGCGTCGGCACGTCGATCTGCTCGAGATGCTCCATCACCTTCGCGTCGCGTTGCGTGAGGATCCCGCGCCCGGCCATCGCTAGGCCCGGCGCGGAACGCTGGTATTCGCGCGTCGCGTCGATCTCGATGCCGCGGCCCATACCCTCCATACCGCGCTCTTCGAATCGCTTGGCGTAGCCGATCGAGAATTCGTTCCAGCCGGCCCGCGCGTCGTCCTTGCGGTAGCCGGGCCCTGTGTTACAGAGCACCAGCGCGCGCGTCATCTCCGGGTGTGCGAGTTGAAACTCGAGCGAGATGTAACCGCCGAGCGAGAGGCCGCCGATCACGGCGTCCTTGATGCCGAGATGACGGAGCAAGGATGCCATGTCCTCGACCGTCAGCGTTTCGGTGTAGTCGTCCTGGGATGCCGGGCTGTCGGTGGCGCCGTGCCCGCGCATATCCCAGGCGATCACGCGGTACTCCTTCCACGCGTCGAACTGCGGCTTCCACATCTGCAACGTCGCCGCATACGCGTGCGTAAGCAGGACGGGTGTCCCGTAATGCGAGCCGTGCTCTTCGTAGTAGATATGAGTTCCGTTCAACTCGACCAGCGGCATGAGACACTCCGTTCCTCACTGCTCGTATCGTTGCGGGAGATGATCGCGCACCGGTCGCCATAACACAACGAAGCTACGCGGCCCGACAGTCAGCGCTGTTCTAGAATGCACGATGCAGCCCACACGGGATGAGTTCGAGTCGATCAGCGAGAGCGCGCCGCTCGTCGCGATGCTGCGCGAACGCATTCGCGCCGATGGGGCGATCACGTTTCGCGCGTTCATGCAGGAGGCGCTGTATCACGCCCGCTACGGATACTACGTGACGCACGCGGGCGCGATGAGTCGCGGCGGCGACTTCGTGACCAGCCCCGAGGTACATTCGATCTTCGGCGCTCTTGTCGCAAAACAGGTCGCCGAGCTATGGCGGATCATGGGTCAGCCGCCGCGGTTTGACATCGTCGAGCAGGGTGCCGGCACCGGCAAACTCGCGTGCGACATTCTGCGCTGGGCGCAGGCGCAAGATGCGATGTTCGCCTCGGCCCTTCGCTATTCCATCGTCGAGCCTCTGCCCGTCGCACAGACTTGGCAAGAGCAGATGATCGGCGCTGTCGGTGAGATTGCGAATCGCGTTGGCTGGCTCGCAGAGCTGCCGTCCCGCATCGAGGGTTGCCTGCTCACGAACGAACTGCTCGATGCGTTTCCGGTGCACCGCGTCGTGCGCGTCGGCAATGATCTCCGCGAAGTGTATGTCCGCGCTAGCGACGACGGGCGGTTCGAGGATGAACTTCGCCCGCCAGATCCCGCGATCAGCGCGTACTTTGATGAGCTCGGCGTACTGCCGGGCCAAGGCTGCTACGCCGAGGTCAATCTCGACGCGCCGCGCTGGCTCGATTCCGTCGCGAAGAGCCTCGACCGAGGCTATGTGCTGACCTTCGATTACGGTTACGAAGCAAAGCAGTTGTACGCGCCATGGCGCCGCGACGGCACCCTGCTCTGCTTCTACCGGCAGAGCGCGAGCAGCGACCCGTACCAGCGCATCGGCAAGCAAGACATGACAGCGAGCATCGACTTCACAACGCTGCGCCGCACCGGCGAGACCTCGGGCCTCGAGATGCTCGGATTCACCGATCAGTCGTCATTCCTCGTCCGCCTCGGTGTCGGCGGCGGCGTCGCCGCCATCGCGGAGTCGCGGCCTAGCGAGATGGAGGAGTACTTTGCGCGTCGAAAGGTCGTGATGGACCTGATCGATCCTGGCCGCCTTGGCAAGATCAACGTGTTGCTGCAAGGCAAGGGCGTCCCGCGGGTGATCCCCAGCGGCTTCCGCGACGGCGAGTAGGAACACGACGCGGCCAAGGGGTGACGAAGGGCGAGCACAGCGTACCCGCCCTTAGCGTCATATGCCGAGGTCGCGCGTGTGGCTTACACCTGGCCGAGATCCGTGACCTTCCAAGCGCCATCGATTTCCTTCCAGCGCGTCATCATCGTGCCGCCGCCGGAGTCGGCGTCGACCACTAAGTGGTAGATGTACTCGCCGTTTTCCTCGCTTTGCTTCTCGGGTCGGATGTCCTTGATGCCGGTGGGCGGCGGCGCTGTGCCCATCTGCGACATCGCCTTGCCGAGCGCTTCTGGCGTTAGCGACGCCATGAGCGTGCCGATATCCATCGCCTTGATCGCCGTGACGTAGTTCGACACCGCTTCGTCAATCGTTGCCATGATGCGTCCTTTTTCAGCTAAGAGGGCTTCTCGAGCTTCATAATCTTCCAAACGCCAGCGTCGTCCTTGCGCACCCACTCCCGCATCGAGACGCTGCCGCTATCGCCCGTATACGTGACGTCGAACAGTTGGTCCTCACCCTCCTTGCCGAGGGCGACGACCTTGTTCCCCTTCAACGGGTTGGGTGCGCCGGCCATTAATGCGCCAACCTGACCCAACGCCTCCGGTGTCAGGTCGCCCATGACTTCGGCGATCCTTCCCGCCACGGCCTTGTCCGCATGGTCCTGCATAAACTCTTGCGCGTCCACGGTTCTCGTCCTCCTCGTTGTGGTGGATCCTCGTCGGGCCGGCGACCGCCGGGCGCACGGCCTGCGATCATAGGATTGCCGCTGCGCAAGTGTCAATGATCGGCTGTCGAGTGTTGGTGAGCAGTGATTCTGTCAGTCCTTAAGTGAGCAGCGATTCTGTCAGTCATGAAAGACAGGATCATCTTGAGCGAGAAGGAACAGCAGCGGGGCCGGGTATTGGGGTGGTTGGTGGCGCGCCGAGTGACGGCGG
>JBBSDV010000217.1:0-4600 GCA_038240335.1 Dehalococcoidia bacterium | reverse complement strand
GTTCATGCTCATCGCAGCGAACCTCGCGACGTCGGAAGTCGAAGTGATCCAGGACACGATCGCTCAGCATCCGCACCTGTCCTCACTTAAGCCGTTGCTTCAAGGTGTCGCATCATGACGATCGCTTCGACGCTGAAGCCGCCGCCGGTTCGCGCCCGGGCCGCCGGCCGCGTCTCGCTGCTCGGCATGCCCGTCGATCGCATCGATCGCGCCGGCGTTGCCGACGCCATCGATGGGTTCGTCCGTGACGGCGGCCATCATCAGATCGTTACGATAAACCTCGACTTCCTGAGCATCGGCTCCCGGAACGATCAGTTTCACGCCCTCGTGAACGACGCCGCGCTCGTGGTGCCGGATGGCATGCCGGTGCTCTGGGCGGCCCGCTATCTCGGCGGCTCGCTGCCGCAGCGCATCACCGGTCCTGACGTCATCCATCTTGCCGTCGAGCACTCCATCCGTCACGGCTCGAGCCTGTTCTTCCTCGGCGCGCCCGCAGGAGTTGCGGCCGAGGCTGCGCACCGGCTGCGCGCCCAGTACGGCGCATTCAACATCGCTGGCATCTACTCTCCCCCGTTCGGCGCCCTCGACGGCGACGAGGACGAGAAGATCCGCTCCATGATCACCGACGCTCGGCCCGACTTCCTATTCGTCGCCTTCGGCTGTCCCAAGCAAGACTTCTGGATCCGCGACCACGCCGATCTTGCCGTGCCGGTCTCCGTTGGCATCGGCGGCTCGTTCGAGTTCCTCTCCGGCGCAATCCCACGCGCGCCGCAATGGGCGCAGCAGCGCGGCCTCGAATGGACGTTCCGGCTCTATCACCAGCCGCGCCGCCTCGCAAAGCGCTACCTCGTCGACGACGTGCAGGTCGCCTGCAAGCTGCTCGTCTCTCGCTTCCGCGGCGGCCACGCGTCACACGCGCAGAACGGGGCGCACTCGTGACGCCCGCAGAACTCGCCGAGCGCGCAACACAACGCATCGAACATCAAGACGCGGCATTCGCCCTGATCTCCGGCATCGCCCACGAGCTTCGGACGCCCTTATCGGTGCTATCCGCTTCTGCCGAAATGCTCGAGATGGCCGACGACGTCGAGGATCGCAAGCGCTTCTCGGCGATCATCCAGCGGCAGGCGTCGCGGCTCAACAGCATCGTCGAGGGTATGCTCGAGGCATACGGCGCAACCGCGGCGCCGCGCCCTCGCAGCTCGCAGGCGGATCTTCCCGCGTTGATCGAGCAGGCGCGCGCCGAGCAGCAATTCGTCTACCCGCAGCACCGGTTCGTGCTCGAACTCGAGCCGGCCCATGAGATCGACGCGGACGAACGGATGCTCGGCATCGTAATTTCAAACTTGCTCTCCAACGCCGCGAAGTACTCACCACCCGGATCGACCGTGCGCATCTCTTGCCGCCAAGATGGCGATGCAACGCGGCTTCGCGTGCAAGATCAGGGTTCCGGCGTGCCGGATCACATGAAACGCGACATTTTCCTCGCCGGTGAGCGTGCGGGACGATCACTCGAGCCCGGTGTCGGACTCGGACTCTTTGTCGTCTATCGCCTGTGCGAGGTGCTTGGCGCAGAGATTACTGTCGAAGATGCAACTGATGGCGACGGCGCGTGCTTCGTGCTGACCCTGCAGTCGAGACAAGCTCTGGAGGGACGATGACCGTCAGGCGCATTTGTGTGATCGGCACCGGCTACGTCGGCCTCGTCTATGCCGTCTGCATGGCCGAACTCGGCCACGACGTCACCGCCATCGACGTCGATGTTGTGAAAATCGACCAGCTGTCCGCCGGCAAGAGCACGATCTACGAACCCGGCCTCGACGCCCTCCTCCGGCAGAATCTCGACTCCGGACGCCTGCGCTTCACGACCGAGTACGCCGTCGCCGACGCGGAGTTCATCTTCCTCGCCGTCAGCACGCCCTCAACGCACGAAGGAGCGGCCGACCTCCGGCACGTCCGCGCCGCCGTGCAGAGCATCGCCGAAAACGTGCAGGGCGGCCACCCGATCATCATCAACAAAAGCACCGCACCCGTCGGCACGGGCGATACGCTCGATTATCTGCTCTCCGCGCGAAACGGCGGCGGCGAATTCCCGATCGTCGCCAACCCCGAGTTCCTCCGCGAAGGCTGCGCTGTCCAAGACTTCTTTCACCCGGATCGCATCGTCCTCGGCGCTCGCGATGACCACGCCGCGGCGGCAGTCGCCGAACTCTACGCGCCGCTGAGCGCTCCGGTCGTCATCACCGATGTCAAGACCGCCGAGATGATCAAGTACGCGTCGAACGCATTCCTCGCGACCAAGATCTCGTTCATCAACGAGATCGCCTCCATCTGCGAGGGCGTCGGTGCCAACGTCGCCGACGTCGCGCGTGCGATGGGCATGGACGACCGCATCGGCTCGAAGTTCCTCGAGCCTGGCCTCGGCTTCGGTGGTAGTTGTCTGCCGAAGGACGTCCGCGCGCTCTCCTATCTCGCGACCGTCTACGGCGCCCACCCTCAGATGCTCAGCGCCGTGCTGCAGATCAATGCCGACCAGCGCCGTCGGGTCATTCGCATGCTGCGCGATGCGCTCGGCTCGCTCGAAGGCCGGGTCGTCACGCTGCTCGGTCTCGCCTTCAAGCCCGGTACCGACGACACGCGTGAGGCGCCGTCGGTCGATCTCGCCCGCTTGCTGATGAACGAGGGTGCCCGCGTGCACGCCTACGATCCCTTCGCGATGGCGCCGTTCGCCGCGATGTTCCCGGACGTCATGATGTTCGACGATCCGCTCTCGGCATCAAACGACTCCGACGCGGTCGTCGTCGTCACCGAGTGGGAGGAGTTCACCAAGATCGATCTCGCATCCCTCAACGCCGCGATGTCGACGCCGCTCATCGCCGACTGCCGTAACGCCCTCGACCGCGCCACCGTCGAGCGCGCCGGCTTCGCCTATTTCGGTGTTGGTTCCGGCATCAGCGGCCGCGAGCACATCGCAGCCCGAACCGAGCGGCGCGTGAGCGTGGCACTGGCGGCATCGTCATGAGAGTGCTCGTGACCGGAGGTGCTGGCTTCATTGGTTCGAATCTCTGCGATGCGGTGGTCGCCCGCGATTGGGAAGCGGTCGCCGTCGACAACTTCATCACGGGCGTCCGCGAGAACGTCCGCCGCCTCGAGGATGACGCCCGCTTCGAGCTGATTGAATGCGACCTTGAGGAAGCGCCGCGAATCGCCTGTGATGCGGTGTTCCACCTCGCCAGTCCCGCCAGTCCGGTCGGCTACGGCGAGCACCCCTTCGAGACGCTGCGCGTCAACTCGCAGGGCACGTGGCGGGCGCTCGAGATCGCCCGTGAGCAGGGTGCGAAGTTCCTTCTCGCATCGACGTCGGAGGTCTACGGCGATCCGCTCGAGCATCCGCAGGCCGAATCGTATTTCGGTAATGTAGACCCCGTGGGTCCGCGCAGCTGCTACGACGAGGGGAAGCGCTTCGCCGAGGCGTTGACGATGGCCTACATCAACGAGCGTGGTCTCGATGGACGCATCGTCCGCATCTTCAATTGCTACGGTCCGCGCAACGCGCTCGACGACGGCCGCATGGTGCCGACGTTCGCCGGCCAGGCACTGCGCGGCGAGCCTCTACCGGTACACGGCGACGGCTCGCAGACCCGTAGTCTCTGCTACGTCGACGATATGGTCGAAGGTCTCCTCGCTGCGATGTTCACCGACGGCACGCGCGGTCGCGTCTACAATCTTGGACAGCCGCGCGAGCACACCGTGCTCGAGTTCGCGAAGCTCATCATTCGCATCGCCGGATCGAGCTCCGTCATCGAGCACATCGACCCGCGAGAGGCGGAGATTGAGCGGCGGAAGCCTGACGCAAGACGCGCCCAAGAAGAGCTCGGTTGGACGGCGAAGCGCAGCCTCGAATACGGCCTCGATCGCACGATCGCCTGGTACCGCGAGCAACTCGGCCTCGTCGCCCCGGTGCATGCGGTGTGACGAATCACTCGTCACGGGTGATTGATGTCACGCTGTCTCCCGCATAGCCTGGATCGCCGCCCCGGCAAGTGCAACGTCATCCAACGGCGGGTGAATCAACCCGGCCCGGACGTCGCGAAAGCAGCGCTCGAGCGGGTTCCCGTCGGCGAGCCCAACGCCGCCAGCAATCCGCAATGCCAGATCGGTGATGCGCACGGCGTTGTTCGTCGCGACGTACTTCACGAGCGGCACCTGCGCCGTTACCGCCGCGCGATCCATCTTGCCCTCGACCCAGTCGCGGGCCGTGCCGACTATCAATCGCCGCGACGTAAAGAGCAGCGCCTCGATCTCCCCGAGCTTCGCCCGCACCGCCGGCAGCTCGCCGATCGGCTTGCCAAGGTTCGTCGGCACGCGTGTCGCCGCAAAGTGCACGACCCAGTCTCGGGCCGCCGCCGCCACGCCGTTGTACGTCGCTGCGAACGTCAACCCGTGCCACGGCGCGACTGCCTGCGACGGCGCGAACGGCGCGCCGCTCGCGCTCACGCGGATGACGTCGGCGTCCGGCACGAAGACGCCGTCGAGCACGATATCGTGGCTCGCCGACTCCCGCATCGACAGCGCGTGCCACGTCGGCTCGATGCGCACG
>JBBSDV010000216.1:0-4710 GCA_038240335.1 Dehalococcoidia bacterium | reverse complement strand
GCGGACGTGCTGCAGGGCGGCGATCACTCAATCTTTCTCGGCGAGGTGATCGATCAGGGTGTCGTGCACGACATGAAGCCGCTGTTGTTCTACCGCGGCAAGTACCACGCGCTCGGCGAGATCGAGGGGTGACGCTGGAGCATCGCGAGCGCGACGTCCCGGATAAAGTGCAGCGGTTCCTCAGTTCCGGCGGTACCGGCTAGAAACGATGTAGCAGATGCTACATTGCCGATGAACCCGGCCTCGTCGGCGGTTCGCCGTGTTCTCGCGCGCACCCGGATGCAATTTTTCATAGAAAAGGAATGACTGGGGGACACCTCCAAACCCCCGGCAGAGCGCTGCGTTCGTGCACTCCCGCTTGTTCCACCGCTCAGGGTGCGAGTGTCGAAATTTGACGCAGCCATTCGTGCCGAACACGCGAGAAACATCAAGGGAGGCGGGCCCAAACGCCCGCCTCCCTTGCTTCAGAAATAACGCTTACGACACGGCGGCCACCGCCTCGACGACAGGCGCAGCTTCTCGGTCGAAGGTGAAGTCGCCGTCCTGGAAGTCGACCTTGACGATATCGCCCTCTCCGTACTCGCCGGCAAGGATCCGGCGCGACAGCGGGTTTTCGATGCGGCGCTGTACTGTGCGGCGTAGGGGCCGCGCGCCGTACACGCGATCGTATCCCTCCTTCACGAGCTCCTGCCGGGCGGCGTCCGTCACCTCGAAGGCGACCTGACGCTCGCCGAGCCGGTTGAGCACCTCGTTCAGCATCAGGCCGACGATGTGCTCGAGTTCCTTCTCGGTCAGCGGCTCGAAGACGATGATCTCGTCGACACGGTTGAGGAACTCCGGCCGGAACGCCTCGCGTAGCGCCTTCTCGACCTGCTCCTGTCGCACCTCACGCGCGCCATCGTCCTGCGCCCTGCTGGTGACGAATCCGAAGCGTCCGCGGCTCTCGGAACTGGTACCGAGGTTCGACGTCATGATGATGATCGTGTTGCGGAAATCCACTGTGCGACCCTGGCCATCGGTTAGCCTGCCGTCGTCCAGTATCTGCAGCAACACGTTGAACAGGTCCGGGTGCGCCTTCTCGATCTCGTCGAAGAGGATCACCCGATACGGCCGCCGGCGCACGGCTTCGGTGAGCGCCCCGCCCTCGTCGTACCCGACGTATCCAGGCGGCGCGCCGATGATCCGCGAAACGGTGTGCCGCTCCTGGTACTCCGACATGTCGAGGCGGATCATCGCCTCGTCGTCGTCGAACAGGTACTGCGCGAGCGCACGCGCCAGTTCCGTTTTACCGACGCCCGTCGGCCCGAGGAAGATGAAACTGCCGATCGGCCGCTTCGGGTCCTTCAGGCCAGCGCGCGCGCGCCGCAGTGCCTCGGCGACCGACTCGACGGCCTTGTCCTGGCCGATGACGCGCTCGTGGAGCGCCTCCTCCATGTGCAGCAGCTTCTCCCCTTCGCCCTCGAGCATGCGGCTGACGGGAATGCCCGTGATCGATGCGATCAGCTCGGCGATGTCCTGCTCCGTGACGGTCATATCCGTCGTGTGCGTGCTCTCCCATTCCGACTTCTGCGCCTCGTAATCGGACTGGATCGCCAGCACCTCTTGCCGGATGCGCGCTGCCGCTTCGTAGTCCTGTCGATTAGCCGCCGCCTCCGTCTCCATGTTCAGCTCGTCGAGCCGCTTCTTGAGTTCGCGCAGCTCCGGCGTCAGCGATTGCTGCTCGATGACGTGCTTGCTCGCCGCTTCGTCGATCAGGTCGATCGCCTTGTCGGGGAGGAAGCGCTCCGTCAGGTAGCGGTCGCTGAGGCGCGCGGCCGCAACGATCGCGTCGTCGCTGATCGTCACCTTGTGGTGCGATTCGTACCGCGGGCGCAGGCCGCGGAGGATCTCGATCGTCTCGTCCTGCGTCGGCTCATCGAGGAATACGGGCGAGAAGCGGCGCTCTAGGGCTGGATCCTTCTCGATGTACTTGCGGTACTCGTCGAGCGTTGTCGCGCCGACGACGCGCAGCTCGCCGCGTGCCAGCGCCGGCTTCATCATGGTGCTGGCGTCGATCGCACCCTCAGCCGCGCCGGCGCCGACGACCTGGTGCAGCTCGTCGATAAAAACGATCACCTCGCCCTCGGCGCGCTTGATCTCATCCATCACGGACTTCAACCGTTCTTCGAACTCGCCGCGGAACTTGGAGCCGGCGACCATCGCGCCCATGTCGAGGGCGAGGAGTCGCTTGTCTTTGATGTTCTCGGGCACGTCGCCGGCGACGATGTTCTGCGCCAGCCCTTCGACGACGGCGGTCTTGCCGACGCCCGCCTCGCCGATGATGACGGGGTTGTTCTTCGTGCGCCGGTTGAGGATCTGCATCACGCGCTTGATCTCTTGCTCGCGACCGATCACCGGGTCGAGTTTGCCTTCGCGCGCCGCGGCCGTCAGATCGGTGCTGTACTTTTCGAGCGCGCCGTAGCGGTTCTCCGCCGTGGGCGAGTCGACTCGCGCATTCCCACGCACGTCTTGCAGCGCGCGGTAGATGCGCTCTTTGTCGATATTGAACTCGCGAAGAATGCGCGCGGTATCGCCCTCGCGTTCGTCGGCGATCGCGATCAGGATGTGCTCGACGCCGACGTACTCGTCCTTAAGGCGCTCGGCCTCGTTGTTCGCTGTCTCAAGCATCTTGACGATGCGCGGCGTCGTATAGACCTGCACGACATCGTACGCCAGCTTCGGTGCGCGCTGCAGCGTGTCGGCGACACGCTTCGTGAGTGCGCTTACGTCGACGCCCATCGCATCGAGAATACGGCCAGCGAGGCCATCCTGATGTTGCAGCAGCGCGAGCAGCACGTGCTCGACGTCCCACTGGGAGTGCCGCTGCTGTCGGACCATCTCCTGCGACGCCGCGAGCACTTCCTGCGCCTGCTGTGTAAATCGATCTTGTCTCATCATGATTGTGTGTCTCCGGACATGCGTAGTTGTGTGCACCGAATTTAAGCGTCGGTCGCGGTAGAAGCTCCAGTCTTCTGCTCACTCAGTATCACGACATCTCGTTTTTCATCGCATCATCCTCGCGGCGCCGGCAGGCGCAGCTCTTGCAGGCGCTGCACCTCGCGCTCCAAGCGCTCGATCTCCGCGTCCATCGCTTGCATCCGTTCGTTCATTCGCAGGATCACCTCGGCGCCGGCGAGGTTGACGCCGAGATCGCTGATCAGCCGCTGCACCTGCAGCAGCCGCGCGACGTCGGCCCGCGAGTACAGTCGGATGTTGCCGCGCGATCGCTTCGGCTCGACGAGGCCGATGCGCTCGTACTGGCGTAGGGTCTGCGCGTGCATGCCCACCATGCGCGCCGCGATAGAGATGACGTAGCACGGCTCGTCAGCGTCAAACTGCTCGTTTTGATTCATGTCTCTGCGCCCGACTTTCGTTACACGCCCGCGGCGCTCAGTTCCTCGAACAGGCGCTTCTGATTGTCATCAAGCTGTTCCGGCAATCGCGCACGCACACGCGCGTGGAGATCTCCCTTCCCCTCGCGGCTCAAGTGCGGCATGCCCAGGCCGTTGAGCTTGAACGTGCGTCCGTTCTGCGTCACCGGTGGCACCTTGAGCATCACCTTGCCGGTCACGGTCGGCACCTCGACCTCGCCGCCGAGCACGGCGGTCGTCAGCGGCACGTCGACCTCCTCGTACAGGTCATCGCCCTTGCGCTCGAAACGCGGGTGTGGTCGTACCGTTATGACGAGCAACATGTCACCGTTCGGGCTGCCGCCCATCCCCGGCTGACCCTCCCGCGCGATACGCACCTTCGAGCCGGTGATGACCCCCGCCGGGATCTTTACTTCGAGCCGCCGCGGGCGTTGCACCTGCCCGTAACCGTTGCAGGTGTGGCACGTCGCGCCAGCAATCTCGCCGCTGCCGCCGCACGTAGGGCAAGGTTCTTGCGCGACCATCTCGATCGTTCGTCCGGTGCCTTGAAATGCCTCCTCGAGCGTGATCTCGACGGGCTGCTGCACGTTGCCGCCGCGGCGCGACATCGTGCGCGTCTCGCCGCCGCCACCGCGCCCGAAGAACTGGCTGAATACGCCACCTAGGTCGCCCGCACCGCCGAGATCGCTCGTGTCGAAGCGATAGCTGCCGTTGCCTCCTCCGGCGCCCGCGCCCGCGCGCGAGGATCGCTGGCCGCGCTGGCGTTCCGCTTCCTCGATCTGATCAGCGTACTCCCAGCGGTCGCCGTATTTGTCGTACTTCTTCCGCTTCTCGGCATCCGACAACACTTCATAGGCGGCCGTAACGTCCTTGAACTCCGACTCGGACGCCTTGTCGCCGGGGTTGACGTCCGGGTGCAGCTTGCGAGCGAGCTTACGGTACGCGCTGCGCACCTCCTTCCCCGACGCTTCGCGCTTGACACCCAGCACCTGGTAGAAGTCCTTCGCCATGACGGCAGTATAGCAGGTTTGAGGTGCCGATTCACATAGCATGAAGCATCTAAGTTGATAGCATTACCATCAATGTTGGCCAAATGAATTTGGCTATCGCACGGGAGATCAGTCTGAGGCTCACCGATGCCAGTGCCCTCGACACTTGGTTGAGCCTGCGCAGCCTTCGGGCCTGCGAATCGCATAAACGCGTACAAGCGCGATAGCCAGCTTGCCGGTCGTTTCGATGTACGTTTACCTTGACGTTCGCGTTAGTGTTTCGCTACGATCGAAGAGATGACCACGAAGCG
>JBBSDV010000215.1:0-4788 GCA_038240335.1 Dehalococcoidia bacterium | reverse complement strand
GGCGTCAAGACGGTCGTGTGGAACGGGCCGCTCGGCGTCGCGGAGTGGCCGGCTTTCGCCGCAGGCTCGCACGCCGTCGCCCGCTTCCTCGCCGATCTCGATGCCACGGTCGTCATCGGTGGCGGCGAAACCGTGGCGATGGTCACGGAGCTCGGGATCGCCGATCGCTACGCACACGTCTCGACCGGCGGCGGCGCATCGCTCGAGTTCCTCGAGGGCCGCACGCTGCCCGGCGTCGCCGCGCTCGAGGATCGTGCCAGCTGATGCCGGCAACCGAGGCCATGAGGTCCTTCCGTTGGCGCTTCGTTTCCCGTGCCGGCGCGAGCGCTTCCGCAAATTGCCCTCACATCTACTGCCTGTTACCCTCATACGCGCGGTGAATCATCGTTCGCGGGTGACATCCTGCGTATCGCCCGAATCGAACGCGCATTCCGAATAGTCAAGGCACAAGCGGCGACGTCGTCGCGGGGAATGAGACCATCATGGCAAACAGCGAACTGCGCGTCGCACCGCGCACCGTCCTCGGCAAGAAGGTAAACGCGCTGCGCCGCTCCGGCGTCACGCCCGCGAACGTCTTCGGCCACAAGATCGACTCGACCTCGGTGCAGATCGACACGGTCGACCTCAAGCACTTGCTTCGCGCTTCGACCCGGAACTCGATCATCGACCTCAAAGTCGAGGGTGAGGCGGCACCGCGCACGGTCGTCGTGCGGCACGTGACGCGCGACCACGTGACGGACCAGATCCTCCACGTCGACTTCTATCAGATCTCGATGACGACCAAGATGCGCGCCGACGTGTCGCTCGTGCTCATCGGCACGTCCGACGCGGTGACGACGTTCGGTGGTGTGCTGCTCCAGATGCTAGAGAGCGTCGCCGTCGAGGGCCTGCCGGCCGACATCCCGACGCAGTTCGAGGTCGACGTCAGCAAGATCACCGAGCTCGAGGGCTCGCTACACGTGCGCGACCTCGATGTCGACGAGTCGAAGCTGACCATGCAGACCGACGTTGACGTGGTCGTCGCGCGCGTCGCCACACCGCGCGTCGTCGTCGTCGAGACGCCAGCCGAGGGCGAAGCCGCCGCAGCGGGTGCTGCCGGCGCCGCTGCACCGCCTGCCGCGGGTCCGCCGTAGCGTACTTCCACGAAGCGACACCCGCGGACACCGCCACGCCGACAAATACCGCCCACACCTACACCCAGCAACACGCCAACGAACACGGCGACCAGCACGCCGACGGACACCGCCACGGCGACGCCGACGAAGATACCGACCGCGACACCGTCGACGCGCGATACGACGTTAACGGCGACGGCATGATTAACCTTCGCGACCTGATCGCCGTGCTGGGCGCGCCGCGCTGTCTGCGCTAGCGGCGGGGGTTGTGGTTCACCGTTTGCAGTTCACGATTTACAGTTCACAGTTTCGAGCTTAGTCCGGAAGCGAGCCACGCTATCGCCGGACACCGCTTGTTAGATCATTGCTCGCGGCCAATGCGTATCCTAGGGTGATGGTGCGCGTTCCACGCCATAAGCACGGGCGTTAGCGACTGTGCACTGCAAGACTGTGAACTTCAAACCGACGGGAGCCCCAATGTCCGTATCCGACGAGACCCGCACGTTGTTTCTCCGCCGCTACGACCGCCGGCGCTTCTTACGCGGCGCGGCGCTGGTGTCGGCGAGCGGTGCGGCGTTCGTCGCTGCCGGCTGCGGCAGCGGTAGTACATCATCGGCGAAAACGCCGGCGCCAACTGTCGGCGATGGATCGGCGCCGGCGAGCGGCCCGACCGCTGCGTCGACCGCCAACGCCTCGGGCATCACGCCATCGCTCCTCACGCAGGAGTTCGTCGCTGGCGAGCAGAACCGATTTTCGGTCGGGCTCGTCGGTGCCGGAAACAAGCTCGTGCGCGGCGCGAACGTCCATCTCCGGTTCTTCACCATCGGCGGCGACGGCAGCACCGGCACCTTTCGGGGCGAGGGCGACGCTGATTACGTGCAGCTCGAGGTCCCCGGCGCCCATACTCACGACGGCAGTCCGCAATCCGACGCGAGCGATGACAGCGTCGCCTTCTATGTCGCCAACACGCCATTCGACAGCGCCGGTAAGTGGGGCGTCGAGATCGCCGTCACGCAGTCGGGTGGCGGCGCTCCCGTGACGGTCCAGGCGCCTTTCTCGGTGCGCCAGGCATCGCAAAGCCCGGGCGTTGGAGCGATGCCCCCCGCGAGCCACAACGACACCTTCGCGACGAATCCCAACACCGAGAGCCTGTGCTCGCGCTCACCCGCCTGCCCGTTGCACGACAAGGTCATCGCGGACGTCCTCGGCAAGGGGCGGCCGCTGGTCGTCATTTTTAGCACTCCGGCGTTCTGCCAGACGCGCTTCTGCGGCCCCGTGCTCGAGGTGCTGCTCGCCCAGGTACCGCAGTACCAGGACCACATCGATTTCGTTCACATTGAGATCTGGCAGGATTTCCAGCTCCAGAAGAACCGGCCCGCCGTCGACGAATGGTCGCTTCCGGGCGAGCCCTACACGTTCTTTGTCGACAAGACCGGCAAGGTCGCCGGCAAGTTCGAGTCCATCTTCAGCGGCGAAGAACTCACCTCCGCGCTCGATCAGCTCGCTAAGCTCTAGATCCGCCACGCGCTCGAGTTTGCTTCGCCATCTATTGCGTGCGCCGCGTTTTCGCGTGCCTCGATAGGCTCTGGACTGACGCGACGAACGCCCGATGTCAACCGCGGCCGTAGCCGGCGGGTGCCGCGCATAGTACGATCGCTGCCATGCTCGATCGCGCGGTCCTCGCATGACGCTGGCCTGGCTCGCTGCGGCGTGGCTCGCCGGCATCGCTGCCGCATCAGTCCTCGGCATGGCGGGCTGGCCCCTTGCCATCGGACTCGCAGCGGCGGCGCTCACGCTCGCCCTCGTTCGACGCGATCGCCGGCTCGTTTTCGCCGCGATCGCGCTGCCCGTCGTCTTCGCCGGCGGCGTCCTGCGGTTCGAACTGCGCGACGCATCGCATCCCGCGGACGCGGCATCGCAGTACAACGATGGCGTATCCATCCGCCTCCGCGGCGTCTTGCGCGACGACCCGGACCTGGCTGATACGTCACAACGCTTCGCCGTCTCCGTTCGCTCCGTGCAGGTGCGTGGCGAGTGGCAGCCCGCGTCCGGCGGAGTGCTCGCCCGCACCGGCCTCCTCCCCCCGTATCGATCGGGCGACGTCGTCGAGCTCGAAGGAGCGCTCGAATCTCCGCCGCACGTCGACGGATTCGACTACGCCGACTATCTCGCCGGCCGCAACGTCCAGAGCGTGATGGCCTTCCCCCGCGTTCGCGTCGTCGGCCACGAAGACGACAGCATCGCCCGCGCGACGATCCTCCACGTCCGCCGCTCGCTTTCGCACGCGCTCGCGGTATCGCTACCGGAGCCTCAAGCGTCGCTCGCGCAGGGCATCCTGCTCGGCCAGAAATCGGCGCTGCCGGCCGACGTCGCCGCCGACCTCAACGCGACGAACACGTCACATCTCGTCGTCGTCTCGGGTTCGAACGTCGTCCTCGTCTCCGCGTACGCGACGATCGCCCTCGCCTGGCTCTTCGGCCGGCGCCGCGCGCTGCTGCTCTCGATCGCCGCGATTGTCGCCTATGCCGCGCTCGTCGGCGCGTCTCCGCCCGTCGTGCGCGCGACGATAATGGGCATCCTGCTGGTCGTCGCATCGCTCGCCGGCCGCCCGTCGCACGGCATCACGACGATCCTCTTCGCAGGCGCGATCATGGCCGGCATCGACCCCGACATCGGTCGCGACGTGTCCTTCCAGCTGACATTCGCCGCGACCGCCGGCATCGTCTGTCTTGCGTCGCCGATCCAGGAATGGCTGTCGGAATGGGTCGCCCGCGTCTTGCGCCGCGAGTCCGTGCCTCGCATCGCGCTCTGGATGATCGAACCGCTGTCCGTGACGTTCGCCGCGATCATCGCGACGGAGCCGCTGATCGCTCTCAACTTCGGCCGTGTGTCGCTCGTCGCGGTGCCGGCGAACATGCTCGTCGTGCCGGTGTTCGGGCCGACTCTCGGCGCATCGCTGCTCGCCGGCCTGGGCGGCCTCCTCCCGCACGCGCACACCGCGCTCGCGGCGCCCGCGTACTATCTCCTCACGTACTGGATCTCGCTCGCGCGCTGGTTCGCGGCGCTGCCATCGGCCTCGAAAGACATCGGGAACTTCGATGTCTGGTGGGCGTGGACGACTTACAGCGCCATCACCGCGATCGCCTTCGTGCTCCTGCGCCGCTTCGGGCATCCTCCAGTAAGGATCGATTCGCCCGCAGTACCACGTCGGTGGAGCGGCCGCACGCTCTCATTAAGCGCACCCATCGTCGTCCTGCTCGCGACGGCGGGCTTCGTGCTGTGGCCGTCGTCGGGCGCGCGGCTGCGCGTAACGGCGCTCGACATCGGGCAGGGCGATGCGATCCTGATCCAAACCCCCAGCGGCCGGGACATCCTCGTCGACGGCGGCCCGGGGCGGGCCGTCCTGCGCGGCCTCGGCGACGAGTTGCCGTGGCACGATCGCGCCCTCGAGATGGTGGTGCTCACGCACCCACAGGCCGATCACCTTGATGGCCTGCTCGGCGTCCTCGATCGATACCGCGTGCAGCGCGTGCTCGCCGGCCCGGGTATGGAGTCGTCGCTCGCCTACCGGACGTGGCTGGCCGCGACGCGAGCAGAGGGTGTCGCGATCGAGGTGGCACACCAGGGAGGTGCGTTCGATCTCGGCGACGGCGTGCGCATGGAGGTGCTCGGC
>JBBSDV010000214.1:0-4803 GCA_038240335.1 Dehalococcoidia bacterium | reverse complement strand
GGCGGCTCGACCGCGAGCCGATACGCGTAGTAGGCGTGACGCTGCGCCTCTTGCACCTCCGGCGTGGTGCGGTCGCGCCAGACCGAACTCTCACGCAGCAGCACGTGCGTCGAAAGCCAGGCGGCGCCGACGAGCAGCGGCGCCCACCAGTGAAATCGCGCCAGCACGACGGCAGCGGCAACGCCACTCGCAAGCTCGACAAGCCCCGATGCGATGAAATCCATGCTGATCGACAGCGGCGGCCCAGAGATCCCGAGGTCGAAATCGCGCGCCATCGTCAGGTCGTTAGTGAGCTCGGGGCGCTCGAGATGGGCCATGCCGGGCGGCGTCACGCAGGCGTCAGTCAGGCGATCGTACAGCCACGCCGCCATGGAGTTGCCGACGTTCGAGCTGACCGCCACGTGCAGCGGCGTCAGCATCTGCAGCGCGACGAAGACGACGCCCATCGCCGTCAGCGGCACGGCGAGCGAATCGCCATTCCGGACGGCCGTGATCAATACGCCGATCGTGATCGCGAACACGGCGGGCAATATGCCACGCAGCAGGATCAGCGCCCACCACATCACGGCAAGGCGCGCGTCCGCCTTCGGCAGCGCACCGAAGAACTTCCACTCGTCCGAGCGCATCCAGCGGCCGATCACAATGCCCCTCCCGAACGCACTATCGCGTTGCCGAGGCATGGTACCGATCGCGCGTGCGCGTTCCAACCGCGGCCACGCATGCCGGGTTCCGCATCCCCGTCAAACGCTCGGCCACCGATGCTCTCGTCGAAGCGATCGTTGGACGGCGTCGTTGAGCGAAACGGGTGGTTTGACATATTGCGATCTCGACCGCCGGCGTCTCAGCGAGGTCGGCGGTGAGGTGCGCCTCAGCGGCGATGCCTGCATTCTCGAGATACGACCGGCGCGACGCATGGTGGCTGCCGCCGCCGACAGGACCGACCTCCGACACCGTGCGTTCGTCTTCGAAACGCGCGTCGGTGACGACTGGGTGCTCAGCGATGGTCACCTGAAGAACCAGTCGCGCGCCCTCACGCTGCATCGACGCGATGTCGAACCCCTTAGGCCGCCCGACTCGAACGACTCGCTTCGGGACGCGACGGCTTCCGTCAAGGAGCGGCTGGAACGTCCAACTCCAACATGCGACCCCGCCCGTCTTGCGCACACCACCACCCGCACCCATGCTGCAGCGATGAACGAACCAGCCATCCGTTGCACGGGTCTCAGGAAGTCGTACGGCAGCGTGCGCGCGCTCGACGGCGTCGACGTGACGATGCCGGCCGGCTCCATCTTTGGCTTCCTTGGCCCGAACGGCGCCGGCAAGACGACGACGATCAAGGTGCTCCTCGGCCTCACGCTTCCGGACGAAGGCCAGGCATCGATCTACGGCGTGCCGGTCGAGCAGTACAGCGCGCAGTCGCGCCGCGAAGTTGGCTACCTGGCACAGGAGCCGGCGTATCCGCGCTGGATGACGGGGCGGGAGGTACTCGACTTCGTCGGCCGCCTCTATCCGCTCGCGTCGCGGCCAGTCGCCGATCGCACCCGCGACGCCCTCAAACTCGTTGAGCTCGAGGCGGCCGCCGACCGCAAGTGCGGTGGCTATTCGGGCGGCATGCGGCAGCGGTTAGGCATCGCGCAGGCGCTGATGGGTGATCCGAAGCTCGTCATGCTCGATGAGCCGTCGTCATCGCTCGACCCCGTCGGCCGCCGCGACGTGCTCGCCATCCTGCGCACGCTCCGCGACCGCGGCATTTCGGTCTTCTACTCGACGCACATTCTCGACGACGTCGAGCGCGTCGCCGATTACATCGCGATCATGAAGGACGGCCGGGTCGTGCGCGAGGGCGATATGCGCGTGCTGATGTCCGCATCGCAGGATCGCTTCCGGCTCACCGTCGAGTCGCCGGCAGACAAGCTCGTCGGAATGCTCGGCGCACTGCCGTGGGTGCGCGGCGTCGAGCCCGTCGAGAGCGCCGACAACCGCACCACACTGCTGGTCGACGTCGAGGACGGCACGGCGGCGAAACGCTCGCTGCCCCGCGCCGTCATCGACGCCGACTTCGTCCTCATCGGCTGCGAGCCCGCGCGCTCACGCCTCGAAGATATCTTCATGGAGTCGATCGGCGACGCAAGCTGACCACTCTCGTGTCGATGCTGAATACCGGGCGCGTCGAGGACAGTGTCGGCATCGGCTGATAGCCGGCATCGCGCAAGATGTCGTTCGCCGGCCCGCCGACGACCTTCATCGCATCGAGCACCCCGCGCAGGCGCTCCTCCGGTGGCCCGCCGGGTGCCATCCTCCCAGCGCCTCAGCGTCTCGACCGGCACGCCGAAAAGCGCGCCAAGCGCCGGCCGCGTCAGCCCCAGCCGCTCCCGCTCCGCGCGCAACCGTCGGTTCCATGCCGTCATGCCGCCAGTATTGGGGCAAGAGATGCGTCGAGGAAGACAAAATTGACGGCTCGGGCCCAACGGCGTTTGAGGATCGGATATCGCGTTTGCGTACTGAGTGGAGTTGCGCAGACCGTTACCTCAGCGCGCGGCGGAACTCCTCGGGAGATACGTTCAAAGAGCCACCTCGGCGCGAGGTAGGGACCGCGACTTTGTTCCCGGCTTGGCCGCCTCATTCGCCGCGTCCGCTCGCGCGTATCCGGATACAGATTATGAGAGGAGAGAATTCGGGGGACACCCCCGAGCCCCCGGCAGAGGCGCGGCGCCCTCTGCACTCCCGCGTGACAGCCTCGACTGCAAGCGATCATGGCGGCCATCTCAGGGTCGTAACTAACGAGACACAGGAGGCATTTCGCTAGCGGCCGATGGAGGCGAAGGCGCGCTCGACTACCTCGGGGAGGGCGGGGTGGACGTAGATGGCGCCGGAGATGGCGCCTTTGGGGAGGCGCCGTCGCATCGCGTTCGCGGCCTCCTGGATGAGGATCGAGGCGTCGGTGCCGATGATGTGGCAGCCGAGGATCTCGCCGGAGTCGCGGTCGGCGATCGCCTTCACGAAGCCGTCGTTATCCTCGATCGACGACCCGTACGCAGTGTCGGCGTAGTTGTACTGGCCCACCGCGAACGACAGTCCCTTCTTCGTCGCCGCTTGCTCCGTGAGGCCGACGCCGGCGACCTGGGGCGATGCGAAGACGGCGTGCGGCATGGCGTGATAGTCGACGGCGATCTTTTCGTCCGGCTTGAAGATGTTGTTCGCGACGTAGCCGGCCTCAAGGTTGGCGCTGTGCTTGAGCAGGTAGCGCCCGACGATGTCGCCGAGAGCCCAGATGCCGGGCATGTTCGTCTCCAGGAATTCATCAGTCTTGACGAAGCCGCGATCGTCCAGCGTGACGCCGCTGGCGCGCACATCGAGCACGTCGGTGTTCGGCTTGCGGCCGGTTGCGAGCAGCAGAGCATCTGCCTCGACCGTCCGCTCGCCATCGTCGCCCCGGATCGTTGCTGCGATGGCGCCGTTCGCACGCGCGACGCGGATGATCTTCGAGTTGAGGCAGAGAGTGAATCGCCGCTGATAGACCTCGGTGAAGCGCTGTGAGACGGCGTCGTCCTCGGCCTGCAGGAGCCGCGCCCCGCGCTGGATGATCGTCACGTCGGTGCCGAGTGCGCCGAAGAAGTGCGCCAGTTCCGCCGCCACGAATCCGCCGCCGACGACGATCAGCCGGCGTGGCTGGGCGGGCAGCCGAAGCGCCTGGTCGGAGGTGATGTACGGCACGTCGTCGAGCCCCGCGATGTCCGGGATCGTCGGACGCGATCCGGCGGCGATGACGATCGTCTCGGCCGTGATGCGCTCACCGCCGACCTCGATTGTCTTGGGATCGATAAACCGGCAAGTTTCGCTGAAGACCGTGACATTGGGGTCGTCGCGGTTGCCCTTTTCGATCGACTCGGCGTCGGCGTCAACGCTGCGGCTTGCTCGCGACACGATGAAGTCCCAGTCGACGGACTGCAGTTCGGCCTTGATACCGAACAGCGATGCGCGGCGGATCGTCTCCGCGACGTCGGCGCTGTGGATCAGCATCTTCGAAGGGATGCAGCCGCGGTTAAGGCAGGTGCCGCCGAACGGCCCGTGGTCGATGACAGCGACACGCAGCTTGCGCCCCGACGCCGCTGATGCGACCTCGAGCCCGGAGCCCGTTCCGATGACGATCACGTCGAACTGCTGCACAATCACTCAGCTTTCTTCGAGCAAGACAGCGGCGGGCTCTCGATAAGGGCCCGCCGCTGAAGCCGACTCGACGGATGCTACTTGTGAGCCATCCCCATGTGCTCCTTCATCTTGTCCTCGGAGGGGAACATGGCGCCGCACTTCTCACACTTGACTTCGTCCACGGAACACGTCCTTTCACGGCAGCGACTCGAAACGCTCGAGTCATACGGCAGCTATATCACGGCCGCGGGTGCGTTTCTGTGCGGCAAAACACCGTGAGCGCCGATTGGGAGGGTGCTGCAACACGAGAGGGTCAAATCGATGCACGCCCGCGACACAGGGCGGCCGTTTGCCTGACTGGCGCCGCGGTGCCAGGCGGGTTGCGGGCCCTGATGTACATCGCTCGGCCGTCTCCTCGCGCCGCCTCCTTCAAGGAAGCGGGAGCACGACGGCATCCGTCACCTCGTCGCGTTATGTCGATTCTTTACCGCGTCGAGCACCGACCACGATGCCGCGTCGGTGGGGATCCAGTCGTTAAAGGCGAGCCCGTCGGGTTCGCTGCAGGTGTTGCGGAGGCCGAGGAAGCGCATCACGCCGTACTCCGAATCCTCCCACACAATGGAGTACGTGCCGCGCACCTTCGCCTCCATCGGC
>JBBSDV010000213.1:0-4817 GCA_038240335.1 Dehalococcoidia bacterium | reverse complement strand
GGCGGCAACCCCAAACAAGCAAATCGCCCGCGCCTTCCGATTCGTGCGGAGGCCGGGCGGAGCGTACAGCAAGAGCTGTTCCGACAGCGCAAAAGAGTATATGAGTGAATACCGAGTCAAGTCAACGCCGGTCGCGGTTTGTGCTGCCTTAGCGAAGCGAACCCATCGTCGACCAGTCGGAGCCGAGGATGGCGGCGCAGAGCACGATGATGATCGACAGCGTCAGGTTCCCCGCGGACACGTACATCGAAAGCCGGCGCGCGTTCGCCATCTCGTCTTCGGATGCGCCGTTGTCGCGCATCTGCTCGAGTCTCCTGCCGAAGACCGCGCCGTGGATGGCGGTCAGAGCGAGCACGATGACGACGAGCGTCACCTTTATCTGCAGCGTGATGAAGTAACGCTTGGCATCGAGATCGTGATTGTCGTTGGCGTGGACGACGTTGAAGATGCCGGTGACGATCAGCACGGCGAGCGCGCCGCCGGCCAATGCGCCGAATCCGCGGGTGATCATGCGGGTTAGCGAGGCGCGCTGGCGCACATCGTCGATCGTGCGTATCGCCGGCATCGCGACGGCGAACAGAAATACTTGCGGCCCAACGAAGATCGTGGCGGCGAGGATGTGGATCCAGAGGACGATCGCCCAACCCATGCCGCAAGTGTAGGACGCTCAGCGCGTTGCAGGAAGCGCCGCGATTGACGTCATCGGGACCGGAAGCGACCAGTAACCGGTGACCAGCGAGCTATTCGTCGCCGTCGCCGGGATCGATGATGGGCAAGGCGAAGCCGATCTCGGCGCCGCCGCCTTCCCGATTGCGCGCCCAGAGCCGGCCACCCTGGGCAGCGACGAGCCGCTTGCACACCGCGAGTCCAATGCCCACGCCGGATACGCGCGACGCCGTATCGGGCGAGCGATAGAACGGCGCGAAGATGCGCTCCGCCTCGCCCGGCGCAAATCCCGCCCCGCAATCGAGCACTGATACGCAGAGTTCGCCGCCCTCGGCGGCGAGCCGGATCGTGATCGGCGAATCGGGAGGGCTGTATTTCTCGGCGTTGCTCAAGAGGTTGCGAAGGATCTGTTCGAGATACACCGGTTCGCCGTAAACCGGCGTCGCCACTACGTCGCTAATCACCTCGATCTCGCGATGGGAGGCGCGCTGGCGATGCTCAGCCACGAGGCGCTGGATGACGCGGCGCACGAGCAGCGGCTCCGCGCCGATCTCCTGCCCATGCTCGAGGCGCGCCAAGACGAGGAGGTTGTCTATGATCCGCTGCAGGCGCTCCGATTCGTTGCCGATATCGTCGAGGGCGCCGGCGCGGTCGGCATCGGTGAGTTTGGCGCTGCGAAGGCGCAGGATCTCCGCGTTACCGCGAATCGTCGTGATTGGCGTCTTCAGCTCGTGCGAGACCATGCCGAGAAAGTCGTCCTTGGCGGCATTGGCTTGCTGCAGATCGCCGATCAGGCGCTCGCGCTCCTCCTCGGCTCGCTTCTCGTTCGTGATGTCGCGCACTTCGACAACGGCGCCCAACTGGACTCCGTCCTGCTCGAGCGGCGCGACGGACGTCAGCGCGGGGAAGAGCGTGCCGTCCTTGCGGATGAAGCTATCTTCGTAGTCACGGATCGGGATCATCGATTCCGACGCGCGATCGATCGGGCAATCCTCGGTGGCGTACGGCGCCCCGCCCGGGCGTGTGTGATGGATCGCCGCGTGGAGGGGCGCATCCTTGATCTCGCCGAGCGTAAAGCCGGTCATCTTCTCGGCGGCTGGATTCATGAACGTTGGCTTGCCTTCCGGATCGATGAGGAACAGCGCCGAGCCGGCGTTGTTGGTGATCGTGCGGTTGAGGCCGAGCTGATAGTAGACCTGCTGCTCGGCGCGAGCGCGCTCCGTCACGTCGTTGATAATTGCGCCGACGCCGACGATCTCCTTCGCGGCGCCCGTCACGGGGTAGTAGCTGGCGAGCACGTGGCGGACCTCGCCGCTGCGATCGGGCGCGGAAATATCGACGTCAACGATCGATTCTCCCGCCAGCGCACGGCGGAAGTGCGGCGCGACCTGCGCCCAAATCTCGGGCGCGGCTTCTTCGATCGTTCGTCCCAGTTCGGCGTCTTCGGGCAATCCATTCATCCGTGAGAGGGCGTCGTTGATCCGTACGAACCGGAAGTCGCGATCCCAGAAGCCGATCCCGACGGGCGAATTCTCCAGGAGCGCATCCAGCCGCCGGTTCAGCGCCTCCGTCTCCTCGAGCGCCTCCTGCAGCGCATCCTCGGCCTCGCGCCGGTCGTGGAACTCGATCGCGGCATCAATCCACATCGTGATCGCGCCGCTACTGTCGCGGATCGGCGCCGTGAACGAGCGGTGCCAGCGATACTCACCGTCGCTGCGCCGCACGCGATATTCATTCTCGACGGCGCTGCTGGTTGCCAAGGCTTCCGCCCACCGAGCCGTGAGCTGCTTCATGTCGTCGGGATGAACGATCTCTCCCCAGCGGCCCTCCATCTCCTCGCCGGTGCGGCCAACGTAGTCGAGCCAGCGCTGGTTGTGGTAGCTTACGCCGCCCGCTGCGTCGGTGGTGGAGACGAGGGCGGGTATCGCCTCGGCGAGCGAGCGATAGCGCAGCTCGCTCGAGCGCAGCGCATTCTGCTCGCGCTTCCGCTCGCCGTTGTCGCGCACGACGCAGCGTGTATGCACGAACTTGCCACCGCGAAAGACAGCGCTCGAATCGATCAGGACGTGCTTGGTCGAGCCATCGCGGGCGATCATTGCCGCCTCGACGTCGGTCAGCTGCTCGCCCCGGCCGAGGCAGGCGAAGATCTCGTTCGCCGCATCCTTGTCGGCATAGAACTGCAGGATATCCTGGCCGATCCACTCGTCGCGGGTGTAGCCCAGCAGCTCATAGTCGGCGCGGTTCGCGTAGAGGATCGTGCCATCGGCGCCGACGAAGTGCATCCCCACGGTCGCGTTTTCGAAGAAATCGCGAAAGGCTGCGGCATCGTTCGGGTCGAAGTCGACGGCCGTCGCGCCCGATGGCGTGCCGGGACCGACCGCGTTCGCTGATTGCTCAGTCGTCACGAAGCATCCTTATCAATTCCACGGCGATGCGTGTAGCCAGTGTAGGGATACAAGCGCACCGTCTCTGCCGATCCCGGCCGATCTTGTCTAACAGATGCGTGACAGATGCGCGCAATGATCTGGCGATCGTCTCGTCTCCCGCGCGCAGGGGTTCGATTGGGGAAGAGTCGACTGCTCCCGCGCGCTAGACGGCGGGCCGGACAGGCGACGACCCGGCGTGCCTAGACGCCGACGATCTCACGACCGGCCGTCAACACGCGCTGGACGAGCGACTTGTCGCCGACGACCTCCGTATAGATACGGACGAGGGGCTCGGTGCCGCTGAAGCGAAAGAGCAACCAGCCCTTGTCGTCGAGTGTGAAGCGAAAGCCATCCGTCGTGTCGCGCCCGGTCACCTTGATGCCGGCGACCGTATCGGGACGGGCATCCTCGGCGCGCTTCCAGACGGCGGCGCGATCCTCCTCCCGGAGCGCGACGTCGAGCCGGTCGTAGTAGTGTGCGCCGACCTTGGCGTACAGCTCGGCAAGGAGTTCGCTCGGCCGCTTGCCGGTGCGGGCCATGAAATCGAGCATGTAGAGGCCGGCGAGGATGCCGTCACGCTCCGGCACGTGTCCGCGGAAACCGTAGCCGCCGCTCTCCTCGCCGCCGATGAGGGCGTCGGTCTCCATCATCTTCGGGCCGAGAAACTTGAAGCCGACCTGCGTCTCGTACACCGGCACGTCATAGATCTCGCCGAGCCGTTGCACCATCGCCGTCGTCGTGATCGACTTCACGATGGCGCCGCGCTCGCCGCGCACCTCGAGCAGATAGTAGGCAAGGAGGGCGAAGACCTGCAGCTGGTCGATGAACCCGCCCTTCTCGTCGGTGATGCCGACGCGATCGGCGTCGCCGTCCGTCGCGATGCCGACATCGAAGCCGCCCTTCGCCATCAGCTCCGACATGTCCGTGAGGTTGCGGGCGATCGGCTCCGGCGCGTGCATGCCGGGGAAGACCGGGTTGCGGAAGCCGTGCAGCTCCGTGAGTTTCGTCTTGCCTCCCGCGAGAAGGTCCGTGAAGTAGCCGGCGCCCGTCCCGTACATCGCGTCGTAGGCAACGTTGAGGCCCGCCGCCTTCAGCCGGTCGAGGTCGATCAGCCGCGCCAGCTGCGCAAGATACGGCGGCCGCGGATCGAACATCTCGACCATGCCCCCGCTCGTCGCCTCGCCGATCTCCATGCGCGGTACGGCGCGGCCGACGAGACCCGGCAGCGGCTCCTCGATCTGGGCGACGATCTCGGGCGCGGCGCTGCCCCCGTACTCCGGCTTGTACTTGAAGCCGTTCCAGCGCCACGGATTGTGGCTCGCCGTGATAACGACGCCGCCGCCCGCCTTGCGATCGATGATCGAGAAGCTGACGACGGGTGTCGGGCAGAGGATGTTCGTCAGCATCACCTTGATCCCGGCGGCCGCAACGACCTCCGCGACGGCGACAGCGAAATCTTCGGACGCGTAGCGCGCGTCATAGCCGACGATCAGGCCGCGGCTATCGAGGTGGTGCTTCTTGAGGTAAAGCGCGACGCTCGCGGCACAGGCCCGGACGTTGTCAAAGGTATAGTCCTCGCCGATCACGGCGCGCCAGCCGTCCGTGCCGAACTTGATCGCCGTCGGCGGGAGCATCGGGATGGTCATCGGCGGGCTGCCTCCATGCTGCTCGGGTCTGTCGCTTCGGTATCGGAAGGTTGCCGAGAATCCCGCATAAGGGCAATCG
>JBBSDV010000212.1:0-4866 GCA_038240335.1 Dehalococcoidia bacterium | reverse complement strand
GCTCTGGGCATCTTGCGATTCACAACGTCCGCCCATGAAGCAGTGGCCACTTGGGTCCGAGTATCGAATGGGATTCCCTCGGACGTACGCGTAGCGATTGAGCCCGTCCACAGTGGAGGTATCCGCCGACACGAAGTGGCCCGTCGTCGTCGAGTAGAACCGCGCGTGGTAGTAGTACAGGCCCATGCCGCTCTGGTCGCTCTCGCGCTGCTGCCCGGTGTAGGCGCGCTCCGGAGACGTTGTGCCGTTGCGCGCGACGCCGAGGGGGTAGTACTTACTGGCGGTGCCCGGTGTTCCGCTCGAAGCGATCTGCTGGACAGTGCTACCGAGATGGTACGACAGCACGCCGTTCACGCGCTGGGGGATCATTTGAAGTTTGCGCAACTTGCGTCCAGCTCCATCCTGATGGCGTCTAACTGAGCCCGAATTTGCGTCCCGATCGCAGTTTCCGCCCAGCTAACCCTGGTCTCCACGAGCGCCGATCCGCATTTGAACGTCGCCTTGTAGCCGACACGCTCGACACCGCCGTTCGGGCCGCTCCACTCCACTGGATTTACGGGGCGGTCTTCAGGGTAAGGTGGTTGAGTTAGAAACTCAACGAGTCGCAGAGTCGGATCAGTTTCGAGCTTATTCGTGTACGTGACGGCTATCGGGTAACCCGCAAGTTGGGTGACTTGATCAAGCCTCGAACCGATCGCCGGCGTTTCTTGAAAAAAGGCCGGAACGGACACGAGCAACAGCAGGCCGCGCGTATTCCGTAAATCCTCAGGCACAACGTTCGTCGATGCTGACAACGCCGACCCGTCGGTATCGTGTGAAGCTCCCCGCGGCGCGACTACTGCGACACCGATAACCGACGCGATTATGGCAATGACGGCGATTACCCCTGCCAAAAGACATCCCGGCGCACTCATGGCGTCACATCTTTAGACGCGAAGGCATTGAAAAAGTCCGTGAGCGTCCCCAACAGCCCAGGCGATGAGAGAACCTCGGGAAGATGGTTATTGGCACACACCCCTGGGTCTAGCCCACATCGCCGGAGGGGCGTGTTCGTGGAGTCGATCTGCTGGAATCCTCCTCCGGGAATATCACTGAGCTAGGGCCAGACTCAAGAGAAACGCACGGGCCTCGTCGAGCGATCCAGCGTTAACAAATGCTAACACCGGTCGAGAACCAGCCGAGGCGCGCGTTAACAATTTCGCCCCGGTCGAACCGTCGTCGCGAATCCAGAAAGTCACCTCAAATGGACCCACTCGTTCGGTTGACCGCGATGCTGGCGGCGCCGGCAACGGAAATGACTCTGGCGCTTGGAGCAAGAGCACCCGCTCTTGCGACTGATTGTCGATAACGTACGGCATCCGGGCGGCCTCCGGAGCCCCACCACCCGGCGCGATGAGGACTGCGGCGAAGAGGTCCAGCGTAAAGGAACCGCTTATTGGGTGAAGGAGCGGCCAGCCGAGCCTTTGTTCGGCGATTTCAAGGTTGGTAAACGGTTCGGTGCCAACATCGACTAACCCTCTATTCTCGATCTGCTTGAGACTCTCGTCAGTTAACGGGTCGACGATGGACGGAGCCGGTGACGAGGCCGAAAGGTGCCCCGGCGTGGGAGTTGAACCTGACCGCGGTGCTTGGCCGCAACTCACGAAAATTGTCACGCAGAGAATGGCTGCAAACGCGCACAAAATGCGCGACGAGCTTGTGAGCTGGAAAGGCGCTCCGCTTTATTCATCACCAGTCACCAATCACCGGCCGAACCAGAACTACACTTCGTTCTTGCTCAGCGTCGCCAGGAACTCGGCGTTACTGCCCGTGCGGCTGAGCCGCTCGAGCAAGCGCTCCGTGGCTTCCGACGGGTTGTTGGCGTTCGATGAGATCATCGAGGTCATGCGGCGCATCAGCCAGATCTGGCGCAGCGTCGCCTCATCGAGCAGCAGCTCCTCGCGCCGCGTACTGCTGCCGGCGATATCGAGTGCCGGGAAGGTGCGGCGCTCGGCGAGCCGGCGATCGAGCCGCAGCTCCATGTTGCCCGTGCCCTTGAACTCTTCAAAGATCACTTCGTCCATCCGGCTACCCGTGTCGACGAGACACGTCGCGATCACCGTGAGACTGCCGCCCTCTTCGCAGTTTCGCGCCGCGCCGAAAAAGCGCTTTGGCGGATACAGCGCGACAGGATCCATACCACCGGTCAGCGTCCGGCCGCTCGGCGGCATCGCCAGGTTATAGGCGCGCGTCAGCCGCGTGATGCTGTCGAGGAGGATGACGACGTCCTTGCCGCCCTCGACGAGCCGCTTCGCGCGTTCGAGCGCCATTTCCGCGACGCGCGTGTGATCCTCGACGGGCTCGTCGAAGGTCGACGCGACGACCTCGCCCTTCACCGAGCGCTTCATATCGGTGACCTCTTCCGGCCGCTCGCCGATCAGTGCCACCATCAGGTGAATGTCCGGGTAGTTCGCCGCGACGCCGGCGGCGATCGCCTTCAGCAAGAACGTCTTGCCGGCCTTCGGCGGCGAAACGATCAGTCCGCGCTGCCCGCGGCCGATCGGCGAGATCAGGTTGATCAGTCGGCCCGAAAGATCCTCGACCGGTGTCTCGAGGTCGATCATCTCGTTCGGAAAGATCGCCGTGAAGTTCTCGAAGAACGGCCGGTTTTTCGCAGTCTCGGGGTCAATGCCGTTGACGTCCTCGACGCGGAGCAGGCCGTAGTACTTCTCGCTCTCCTTCGGCGGCCGCACCTGGCCGCGCACGTAGTCGCCGGTGCGCAGGCCGAAGCGGCGGATCTGCGACTGGCTCACGTAGACATCGTTGTGCCCCGGCAGCAGGCTCTCGCCGCGCAGGAACCCGTAGCCGTCGTCGACGGTCTCGAGGATGCCGCCCGTAGCGATCGCAGTCTCGCGCTCCGCCTGCGTCAGCGGCTGATCCATGTTCGCGTCATCAGGCAGACCTTGCGGCACTCCCCGGGGACCCGATGATCGTCGTCGTTCTCGTACTGCGCCCATGTAGAACCTCTGGAGCGCGCTGGCTCCGGCTGATTGGGTTTGACTGCTACTCGAGGTACGGCTCTCGCTTACGCGAGCACAGCCGATCAAGATGCGGATGGCCAAACTGTGCCTGTATTGAGTGGAGTCCCTTCGGCGCCGGGAGATGAAGCGCCGGAAGTGAAGTGAATCTAATTCTTGTTACATCATGGGCAGGCGCGTGTCAAGCGATTGCGTCCAGTTCGCCGGGGTGATGGGGTGTTGTCGCAGCACCGCGTCGGCCGCTGCACCATCAGTATCGCACGTCCCCGCCGTTTACGCGATACGCCCCTCCCCTAATGTTTCGGCCGCCGCGTCCTCGCACATCCAACACCGATCTCGTCGAAGACTCGTGCTGAGCTTCCCTGAAATCTGCCAGCGCGTCGCGCCAGTTGCGGATCGCACACGCGACCCGTCGTCTCGTTCGGTGAAGCGGGAGTGCAGGGGCTCAGCGCCTCTGCCGGGGGTTCGGGGGTGTCCCCGAAAATCCCCTCTTTCATGTACGTACCGGGTACAGGTCAGCGGGACACGGCGAATGCTGCGACCAAGCCCGGAATCGCCACTCCGCACTCTCGTCTCAAATTGACCAAGCGTCAGGGAAGCGGTGCCGAAGAGTGTGACACGCGATTGATGCTCGCCGCGAGATACCCCGCCCCGAAGCCATTGTCGATGTTCACCACGCCGATGCCCGCCGCGCACGAGTTCAGCATCGCAAGCAGCGCGGCCAGGCCGCCGAAGCTTGCGCCGTACCCGATCGATGTCGGCACCGCGATGATCGGCGCGGAGACGAGGCCGCCAACGACGCTCGGCAGCGCGCCCTCCATGCCCGCGACCACGACCAACGCGCGCGCCTCGCGCAGCTGCGGCAGTTGGTCGAGCAGGCGATGCAGGCCGGCGACGCCGACATCGTAGATGCGCTGCACGTCGTTGCCGATGATCTCGGCGGTGATGGCCGCTTCCTCCGCGACAGGCAGATCCGCCGTTCCCGCGCAGAGGACCACGATGCCGTCCTGCTTGGGCGCCGGCACGCGCTCCACCGTGACGCAGCGCGCGATGTCATGGTGCTGCGCGTCGGGTACCGCGGCAAGCAGCATCGCCGCCGCGTCGCTGCTGATGCGCGTGACGAGCAGGCGATCAGAGCGCTCGAGCAGCGTCGTGGCAATCGCAGTGATCTGCTCCGGCGTCTTGCCCTGCCCGAGGATTACTTCGGGGACGGCGTCTCTCAACGAGCGATGATGATCGACCTTCGCGAAGCCGATATCTTCGTATGGCAACATCCGGAGATCGCCCAACGCCGCTTCGATCGAGGTACGGCCCTCGGCGACACCCGCCAACAGCTCCCGCAGCCGGTGCTCTTCGATGAGGTTGCTCCTGCGTGTTTCTGACTACCTCATGATAGCAGCCGTCCGCTTGACATCGCCGCGGCGCGCGGTGAACCTCCCTCATCCCCATACTCACGCATGACAAGCGAGCCGCTCCGTCGCCGACGGATCCACATGCGCCAGGCGCAGCCGCGCGCGTGGTCGCGCTTCAGCGTGCGCGGCGACATCGCCTCAGGCCGAGCGTTCTGCCTCTTGTGGGTCACACTCCTTGCGGCCTTCATCGCGCTGGCCGCGTGGGTCAATCAGCGCGGCACCCTCGCAGTCGATCGGCGAGCGACGTTCTGGGTGCAGGATCTGCGCCGCTTCTCAGGCGTTGGCACAGCGTTCGCGGTCGTCAATCGCATCGGCGACTACGACGTGATTATTGCCGTGCTCATCGCGTCAGTCGTCCTGCTGGCCGTGCGCCGACGTTGGCTCGAAACGCTGATCCTTGCGGGCATCGCAGCAGCATATTATGCGGAGGACGCGGT
>JBBSDV010000211.1:0-4872 GCA_038240335.1 Dehalococcoidia bacterium | reverse complement strand
GCTGCATGTACGCGTCGGCCTGAACGCAGGGGAGCCGATCGAGGAAGACGGCGATCTGTTCGGCGCGACGGTGATTCTCGCGGCGCGGATCGCGACGAAGGCGGGCGCGGGCGAGATCCTCGTGCCGGATACGGTGCGCGGACTGCTGTCCGGGAAGGGCTTCGTGTTCGGCGACCGCGGCGAGTTCGTGCCGAAGGGGTTCGGTGAGGGTGTGCGGTTGTGGGATGTGCGATGGCAGGCGTGAATGTCATCGATTGGCTGTTCGACTCTGATCCGTCCATCCGTTGGCAGGTGATGCAAGACCTGACCGATGTCCCCGACAACGTCGTCGCCAGCGAGCGTTCGAAGGTCGGGACTGCCGGATGGGGCGCGCAGTTGCTCGCCCGCCAGACAACCGATGGTCACTGGGGCGGCGATCCGGCCAGCCGAGAGTGGACCTCGAGCCCCGAGCGGCACTGCCTGATGACACTCGCCTGGCTGCGCGACCTGGGCCTGGATCCGCAGAGCGCCGAGGCTCGACGTGCCGTGGCCCTTGTCCGTGACAACGTGACCTGGCACTGGTGGAACAACAACCCATTCTTTGTCGGCGAAGTCGAGCCGTGCATCAACGGCAGGGTGGTGGCGATCGGCGCCTACTTCGGCCAGGACGTGCAGCGCCTCGTCGACCGCCTTCTGGGTGAGCAGATGGCTGATGGTGGCTGGAACTGCGAGCAGGAGCGTGGCTCCACGCGTGGGTCATTTCACACGACGATCGACGTGCTCGAGGGCCTGCTGGAGCACGAGCGAGCCACCGGTGGCACCGGGGAGTTGAAGGCCGCACAGCTGCGCGGCCAGGAGTACCTGCTCGAGCGCCGTTTGCTCCGCCGGCTATCCAGCGGCGAGATCGTCGATCCGGCCTTCACGCGCTTCTCGTTTCCGACCGACTGGCACTACGACGCGTTGCGAGGACTCGACTACCTGCGTGCCGCCGGCGTCGAGCAGGACGAGCGCGTCGCCGAGGCGATCAGACTCATCGGGTCCAAGCGCGACGCAGACGGGCGATGGCCCCTTGAGAATCCGCATGCGGACCTGCTGGAGATCGAGATGGACGAGCGCGAGGGCAGCCCGAGCCGATGGAACACCCTGCGCGCCAAGCGGGTGCTGCGCTGGTACGAGTCGGGACTCGCACGGTCCTGACCCGCCCGCCACGGATCGCGACGCATCGAACCGGCGCGCCAACCATTACGGAGGTCTCATGCCGCGAGCTGTTGTTTCGGGTGGGGGGTGTCTGGGTCGCATGGGCGGTCGGTCTCGCCGCCGGCCTGGGACAAGAGGGCTGTGGGTCGATCTAGGATGACGGCGGGGCGGCGCTGCCGAGTCGTGCAGGATCGCAGCCCGCGCGCCCACCATTCATGCTTAAGATAGAGCATGACGCCGTGCGCCGATCGATCACCGGGCAATGCGAACCGGAGGAACAATGTTTGAGGCAATGCCGGAGAAGGCGGGCTTCTCGGCCGCGAGGCTGGAGCGGATCACCCAACACCTGCGCGAGAACTACATCGAACCGGGGAAGATCGCCGGGTGTCAGGCGCTCGTCGCTCGCCACGGAGAGGTCGCTTACTTTCGCTCGCTCGGCGACATGGATCGGGAGCGCGGGCGGTCGATGGCCGACGATACGATTTTTCGCATCTTTTCGATGACCAAGCCGATCACGTCGGTCGCGCTGATGACGCTGTACGAGCAGGGGTACTTCCAGCTCAACGATCCGATACACCGCGTGATTCGCGAATGGCGCGACATGCGCGTGTATGTCTCCGGCGAAGGCGAGGGGATGGAGACGAGAAGCGTTGCTGAGCCGATCACGTTCCGTCACATCCTTAGCCATCAGAGCGGCCTGTCATACGGAGGCGGCCTGGCGCAGCTCGCGGGATCCAACCTCCCTCTTCATCCCGCGGATGCTGCGTACGTCGCCGCCGGCGTGCAGCGCAACCGCGGCGACACGCTGCGCGACTTTGTGCTGAAGCTCGCACACGTCCCGCTGCGCTTCGAACCGGGCGACCGCTGGATGTACTCCTATTCGACGGACGTCTGCGGATACCTCGTCGAGGCGATCTCCGGAACGCCGTTCGATCAATACCTCCAGGAGACGATCTTCGACCCGCTCGGGATGGCGGACACCGGGTTCTTCGTGCCCGACGAGAAGTCACAGCGACTCGCAGCCAATTATCGACGTGCCCGCGACAAGTCGCTTCGACTCACCGACGACCCGGAGACCAGCGCCTACCGCGAGCGGCCCTCGTTCTTCTCAGGCGGCGGCGGGCTGACGAGCACGATGGCGGATTACCTGCGCTTCTGCGAGATGCTGCGGCGCGGCGGCGAGCTGGATGGCGCGCGCGTGCTGGGCGCCCGGACGATCAAGCTCATGACGCGAAATCACCTGACGGGCGGGGCGGATCTATCGCGAGCGGCAATCGGCGCGTTCTCGGAGACCGCATACGAAGGCGTCGGCTTCGGGCTGGGGTTCGCGATGACGCTCGATGAAGTCAGCGCCGGCTCGATCGCCGCCGGCGACTACTACTGGGGCGGCGCCGCATCGACGATCTTTTGGGTCGATCCGAAGGAGGATCTCGTTGTGATCTTCATGACGCAGCTCATGCCGTCCGCGACGTTCAACTTTCGCGGGCAACTGAAGAGCATCGTGTATTCCGCGATGGTCGACTGAGGGGCGGAGCGCGCACGCGCGAAGCAGCGGCTCAGCGCACGCCGGCGAGCATGCTTGTGCGGAACTCCTCGACGAGCTCGCGCGGGGTGCGTTGGACGCACGTGAACATGGGGGTGTCGCGGAGCGTGTACGAGCTCGATTCGGTGTAGCGCAGCTCCTGTACGAGATCGAGGAAATCGGCGGGATCGTCGCCCTCGAAGGCGACGACGAACTCCTGGTCATCGAGGCCATAGCTGTAGCTCGTGTTGATCCGAATCTTCGGGTATTTGTGGCCGACCGCGATGTGGCCGCGCATGATGCGGCCCCGCTCCTCGGTCGTGAGGGCGTACCAGGCGCGCGTCTTCACCATCGGATACACGAAGACGAACGGCGCGCCCTCGGAGTATGCGCGCAGAGCTTCGCGCTCGGGATCGACCTCGCGCCGCGCGTAGGGCGACGGCTTGGTCATCGAGATGAAATTGTGCGTCAGTTCGAGGTGGTCGCCGCAAAGACTCGACCGCACGCGGCGCTCGAACTCCTGCAGCGGCTCGACGCCGTTCACGGTTTTTAGCCAGACACCGAAATCGACGTCCGGGCGGAGGCCGGTGAGGCTGAAGCACTGCTGCCACTCGGCAATCGGCCGTTCGAGCACACTCTCGAATTCGTACAGGGCGCGCGCACGAACCTCGGGTGAGAGCGCGCGCCAGCTGTCCGCGAAGCGATAGAAGCAGAACCGAATGTATTCGCGCTGTTCTTCGTCATCCGGCATGGCGCATTGCCTCCCGCGGCGTCACGTACTTCGCCTCCCACGCATCGAATTCGGGCGTGAAGTAGGCGAGGCGGATCTTCTTGTATTCGGTGGTGCTGTAGAGGACCGCAAAGTCCTTGAGCTCGTGATCGCGCGCCAGCTGCTCGACGAAGGACTCACACTCGCCCTTCTTACGGGCATGGATCATGGTGAAGAGATTGTACTTCCAGTCCGGGTAGATCGGCCGCTCGTAGCAGTGGCTGATCGCGGTGTAGCCGGCCATCTTCTGGCCGAGCTCGGCGACTTCGCTCTTCGGGATGCTCCATACGGCCATGCCGTTGGCGCCGAAACCGGCCTTGCGGTGCCGCAGGATCGCGGCGAAGCGGCGGAGGTATCCGCGCCGCTGCAGATCCTCGAGCAGCGCGATCATCTCGTCGACGCCGACGCCAAGTTCTTTCGCCGGTGCGGCGAAGGGATCGGGCTGGAGCGCGAGGTCGCCCTGCACGGCGCGGACGACCTCGATGTCGCGCTCGGTTAGCGTGTTCGTCGACGCGATCTCCCGCTGGTCGTGCGTGTACTGCGGCTTCGATTTGTGGTCGATCTTGCGTTCGCCCGTCATGTCGAGCGTGACGCCGATCTTGAACAGATGCAGCGTCGGCAGCATCCGCGTCGACTCGGCGCCGGCGGCGTCGTGCAACGCGTCGACATGCGCTTGCAGGTCCGCGCCGGCGGGCACGGCGATCGTGAACCACATGTTGAATTCGTGCGTGCGCCGGTAGTTGTGACTGACGCCGGGGTGGGCGTTGACGATCTTTGCCGCCTGCTTGAGTCGATCTTCGGGGACGCGCATCGCCACGAGGGACGTCGCATAGCCGAGCGCCTTCGTGTCGAAGATCGGGCCGACCTGGCGAAGGACACCCGACTCCCGCATCGCCGTCAGCCGGGAGATGACGTCGGACTCAGTCGTTCCCGTGCGCGCCGCGAGCTCGGCGAACGGTTCGCGGATCAGGGGGAACTTATCCTGCATCTCGTTGAGCAGGCGCTGATCGACGTCGTCCATGCCGCTGGCCGTGCCGCGTGTTCGTGCCGGTGACGTCATCGTGCCACTCCTGTCGCCTGCGCGTTTTCGATCGCCGGCTCGATGCCAAAGTTCGTGTCGTAAAGATGCTGGATCTTGGCAAGCTCGCCGGCCGTCAGCGGCGTCAGTTCCGACGCTGCCGCGAATTCCACCATCTGCTCGCGGTTGTAGATGTTCGGCAGGGCCGACGAGAGGATCGGGTCGGTGAGGATCCATAGCAGCGCGATCTGTCCGAGCGTCGCGCCGGGGCGCGCGTCGACGAGAACCTGCAGCTGCTCGACCTTCGTCACCCCGTGGATGAGCCACGACCGCGGCCGGTGGCGCCGATGGTCGTTGGCAGCGAACGTCATATCGACGGTGTAGCCG
>JBBSDV010000210.1:0-4881 GCA_038240335.1 Dehalococcoidia bacterium | reverse complement strand
CCACAGTTCGAGCTGAGCTGTCCTCCCATTCCCCACGATCGCACGTGGTCGTGTTCGCGCCGGGCGCCGTCCAACGAAGACTGATCTATGTTCCTTGAGAGCCCGCGCATCGGGCGGTCCGTATAATGAGGTCGTGGAACCCAACATCCGCTACGCAACGACTGCGGATGGCGTCAGCATCGCCTACTGGACGATGGGCGAAGGCGAACCGCTCCTTGAACTGCAACCACCGCCATTCAACGATATCGAACACGAGTGGCGTGAATGGGAGTTTCATCGACTCGTAGCAAGGCATCGGCAGCTGATCCGGTATGACTGCCGCGGTAGCGGCTCCTCTCAACGTTCCGTGGCGGACTTCTCGATTGAAGCCCTCGTGAACGATGTAGAAGCAGTGGTCGATGCTCTCGGACTGGAACACGTCAACATCTGGGGCGAAGTCCAGTGTGCGCCCACGGCAATTGGATATGCCGTCCGTCATCCCGAGCGCGTTGCGCGCCTTGTGCTTTATGCGCCGATCGCTCGCCCGGCTGACTTCTATGCGCTTCCGACGATGCGTTCGTTGCTGTCTCTCCTCGATCAAGACGACTGGATCACGTACACCGATTCCATGGCCTTAGCCTTCTTCGGCTGGGAAGAGGCAGCCGCCGCGCGAGACATGGCGGCCTATTATCGCGGTTGCACCGATACGGAAACCGCGAAGCGTTGTATTGCCGCGCAGCAATCCATCGATGTGACGGGTTTACTCGGACAGGTCCGTGCGCCGTCACTTATCATCTATCCGCGCGGCGCCACGTTCCCCACCGTAGAGATGGCACGCAGATTCGCTTCGGGTATCCGTGATGCGCGCGTTTCCATTATCGAGTCGGCGGGCTATTGGACGAATGAAGCGACCGAAGGCGTCCTGCGCTTACTCGACGAGTTTCTGGGAGAAAGAGTGCCCGTCTCTCGTGTTGCTGCGAAGGCAGCCGGCGGAGAGATCCTGACCCCTGAGAAACGCGCCGAAAGACCTGCGCAGACGCTCCGCTCGCCGACGGAAGCAGGCGCGCTGACACCGCGTGAAACAGAAGTACTCCGCCTGATTGCCGCCGGACGCACGAATCGCGAGATTGCGGCCGACCTCACCCTCAGCGTTCGCACGGTCGCCCGGCACATCACGAACATCTACACAAAGATTGGCGCTCGTGGGAAAGCGGACGCAACTTCGTACGCCCACCGCAACAACCTAACCTAACGCTCCTCACATTGCCCAGCTCGCGGACATATCTGAAGCTACGAACTACGCTCTTTGTGCCAACATCCACCCGCGCGATCTTTTTTAATTGCCGCAAACCTACGCGGTTGATCCGATGCGGTCCTTCGCGTAAACACGCATCCTCGACTCCCAGGGATCGCCGGACGCCGTCGCTCACGGCGCCTGGCGGCCCCTTGAGTACGAGCCGCTGCCTTCCATCCACGTGATTGCCAGCGGAAGCAAAACAGCGCGGAGGACACAATATGAGAGCGATCATGAGACACTTGGGACGTTTGGGCGGCCTTCGGCCGCATAAGGAGATACAACCGATGTACCGACTTCTTGCGTTCTCACTTCTGGCCGCCACCTTGTCGCTGGGCGGTTTGTCTACAGTCTCTGCGTCAGCGCCTACCAATATCACGTTCACGCAGACCGTAACGAGCGACGAATTCGTCTCGAGTCGGACCGCTGGCGGCAATACGTTTTTCGTAGATGTGGCAGAGGGCGACTTCGTCGGATTGGGATCTTACAGGGAGACGGATTACTTCCTGCTTCATGCTGACGGCACTGGCGTGTTTCACGGCGTAGACACTTGCGTCTGTATTATCGAGGGACGAACAGGCACAATCACCATTCGCTATACAGGCACGTTGGCGGCAGACGGCACATTTGTCAGTCCCTTTGTAATCGTGCGCGGAACGGGCGATCTTGCAGGCATCCACGGCACGGGCGTCACCACGGGCACCTTCACCGGGGTGTTTCCGGTCGCCTATACCGACGTCATGCAATACCATTTTGCGCCTTAAGCACGGCGAATCATCGGGTTGCGGTCACGACGCTAGACATATGGACATTCGGGCAGTCGGGGCTAACGTAGGTTGCGCTGTGAGGCATGTGGCCCGGCCGTGAGCTGGTCTCGTGCCGGTTGAGTCCAAGAGAGTTCCGGCAGAGGGTTGCCCGGAGGAGGACAGTCCCATGATACGCATCACGAACAGGCTCGGATGGGGTATCGCCGGGGCGCTTGCCATCGCGCTGCTGGCAACTCTTGGAGGCGTGATCTATGCCGGACCGCTGGACCCGCCGGCGCCTCCGGCGCCCACGATGAAGACGCTCTGAGCTTCCCCCGGTTTCCCGGACTGTTTGCTTCTTGGCGCATCATGCCGCATGCGCCCCTGCGGTGTACAGCCGTTCGTGCTCGACAGGGCTGTGATAGCTGATCATGGAGTGGCGCCGGCGGGGGTTGTACCAGGCCTCGATCCACTCGAAGATCGCAGAGGCCAGTTCCTTGCGTGTCGTCCATGTCTTGCGATCGAGCAGCTCGCGCTGCAACGTGCTGAAGACGGACTCCATCATGGCATTGTCGTAGGCGGAGCCGACGCGGCCCATCGACCCGAGCAGGCCGGCCGCGCGCAGACGCTGGCCGAAGGACCACGACGTGTACTGCGAGCCGCGGTCGGAGTGCAGCACCGTCTTGCCGGGGGCCGGCCGGCGGCGCCAGCGCGCCATCTCGAGGGCGTCGGTCACGAGTTCTGATCGCAGGTGGTCGGCGATCGACCAGCCGACGATCCGCCGCACGTACGATTCGCGCATGCAGTTGACGGTCACTGCGGGTCAGACGATCTACCTGCAAGCCGGCAGTGTGTACGAATACGAGCATGGCCCTTTGCAATTGCACGTCACCGAGATCGTTCGGCCCGCGAACGACGACCGCGCAAACGCGACCGAGATCACGTCGGTGGCATATTCCGACGACGTCAACGTCCTCGGCGCAACAGCCGAGCCAGGCGAGCAGGCGTGCGGCGGTACAAAGACCGTCTGGTATCGCTACCAGCCGACCCAGAACGTCGTTGTCAGCGCGAGCGGCGCCGGGCCGAACGAATCCGCGTACGTCCAGACGCTGGTCGAGTCCTCGCCGGGCATCCTCGATGCGTCGGCCTGTTACTCGTCGACGCCGCGCCGTGTAAACGCGGGTCAGGTCGTGTACATCCGTGCCGCGGCCTCCGGCAACAACGACGGCAAGATAACGATCCATGTGTCCGCTGTTACTCCGATTGCAAACGACGACTTCGCCGATGCCGCCGATATCGGTTCATTGCCTTTCTCGGCGGACGTAGACACTACGCTCTCAACGCGGGAACCGGGAGAAGTGCGCTACGGCTGCGGCTCCGAGGATGGTAGCGTCTGGTACAAGTACACCTCATCGGTCGATGCGCTCGTGGTGCTGCGAACGCGATCGTTCGGCGGCGTCAGCGACGCCATGGGCGTGTTCTCCGGAACTACCTTGGCGACACTCGCTCCCGTTGCATGCTCAGCGTTCAATCTCACAGACTATTTGCAGTTTACGGTGCAGGCGGGCATACCCGTCTACATTCGCATCGGCTCCTCGTCTGGGGCGGGACAGCATCTCACATTCGATGTGATCGAGGCTCGGCGCGCGGCAAACGACGATTTTTCGAACGCCCAGAGCGTCGACTCCCTGCCATTCATGACAACCCTGACGAACATAAGCGCCACTCTCGAGCCCTCGGAACCGGCCAATTGTGGGAGTCCTAAAATACCCAGTTCGGTCTGGTATCGCTTCATCGTTCCTGACGACCGGAAGCTGCTCATGCGTGTGAAAAGCTACTTTACTGATGCGACCCTCGCCGCGTATACCGGTACATCGCTGGCAGACCTTACTCTGCTTGGCTGCCAGGGCTTGTTTCAAAGCGGCTTTGAAGTGAACCCTCCCGTCGGTACGAGCGTCTATGTACAGGTCGGCGGCATCGGGTCAGGAGTCCCGGTGGAGTTGAGCATCATTCCGCTCATTCCACCGGAAAACGACGCCATGACCGGTGCGACGCGAATCGATTCGTTGCCGTATGAAAGCAGCGCGAGCTCAATCGCGGCGACGGTGGAACCGGGTGAACCGACAGTGTGCGGGCCGTTCCGCAGCGTCTGGTACGCGTACACACCGAACGCTGGCACGACGATAGTGCGCATCGATGCCGGCGATGCCTCCGTTGCAGCGTTTGTGACGTCAGGCGCGTCGCCAACCGACGCCGATCTTGCAGGATGTGCGTCTGTTCAACAAGTGCCGGTTGAAGCGGGGAAGACGCTGTTCATCCGAGCAGGCGGTTACCTGGACGATGTCGCGCTGAAGCTTCGGGAAGTGCATCCCCCCGCCAACGACCGGCTGGTTGATGCAGTCGATATCCATGATCTTCCGTTCTCCGATCAGGTGAACACGGCCGACGCATACGTCGATCCTCAAGAACCAAGCAGTTGTCGCGGGACGGCGACGACGGTCTGGTATAAGTACACCGCTCGTGAGAGCGTGACACTTGCCGTCGATACATTCGGCAGCGATTTCGACACGATCATTTCGGCGTTCCGCGCTGACCCGTCCTTCGGCTTCGTCCCCATCGATTGCTTTGATGCCTTTCTCCCGACGGACCACGAGCGGCTGAGTATTGCGGTCGCCCCCGGCGAAACGATCTACATCCAGGCAGGCGGGTACGATCGAACGAGTCGTCGACGATCAAGGTAACCGTCCAACGAGCCGCGAATGGCGCCTGCACGCGACTGCAGGACCCGAACGAGTTCGGCGGCCTTGGCGTCTGCTTTGGCCGAACGATCGCGCCGATCGCGAAGAGCCTGGGCATCACCGT
>JBBSDV010000209.1:0-4887 GCA_038240335.1 Dehalococcoidia bacterium | reverse complement strand
AGCTGGTACACTTCGAAGGAGAGGCGACCCCCGGCGAGATCGTTCGGGTTCGCATCGAGCGTACGACAGCATGGTCATTGCAAGGAACAGCGCTCCCCGCGCAGGTCTCCGCGTAAAATGTTTGGTCTTCCCGAGTTGTACGTCCTGCCGCTGCTTACCGGCATCGGAGTGTTCGCGCTGGTCGGCCTCATCTGGAACGTGGCCGAGGGCCTCTTCGACGGCGAGCAGCGCAAGGATCGGCGATAGTTCTTGTCCCCACCCGCGTCCCCGCCGCCGCCGCTCGTGGCGGTCGTCGTCGTCATCCTCACGGTCGTCGAGGATGATCTCCGCGTCCTGCTGATCAAGCGCAGCGCGGATCCCTTCCGCGACTACTGGGCGCTTCCCGGTGGACTCCTCACCGAGGGCGAGTCGCTCGACCGCGCCGCCTCGCGCAAGCTGCTCGACGAGACGGGCGTGCAGGATGTGTATCTCGAGCAGCTGTATACCTTCGGCGAACTTTCTCGGGGCGCCGGCGCCCAACGCGGCATCGCCGTCGCGAACTTCGCGCTCGTCCAGCACGAGCAGGTGCGGCTGCGCGAGAGCGAAACGTGGCAACCGGCATGGCACAGTGCCTACATGTTGCCGGCGCTCGCGTTCGATAACAACGCCGTCGTTGACTATGCCGTCCGCCGTCTGCGATCGAAGCTCGACTACACGAACGTCGCCTACAGCCTGCTGCCGCGCCAGTTCACGCTGAGCGAGCTGCAGCAGGTGTACGAAGCGATTCTCGATCGGCAGCTCGACAAGCGAAACTTCCGTCGGCGCATGCTCTCGCTCGACATCATCAAACCGGCGGGCGGCACGCGGATGGAGGGCGCGCACCGGCCGGCCGCGCTCTATGCGTTCACGAAACGGGAGCCGCTGCAGGTGTGAGCCGCGTCGCTCGCGATGCGTCTTTACTCGTCGATCTCGCGGCCGACACTGAAATACGTCGCATCGGGGTGGGCGAAGACGAGGGCGCTTACGCTGGCCTCGGGCTCCATCATGAAACCCTCGGTGAGGTAGGCGCCGACTTGCTCAGGCTTGAGGAGGCGGAAGAGGCCGGCCTGCGATTCGAGGTCGGGGCATGCGGGATAGCCGAACGAGTAGCGCTTGCCGCGGTACTTCGCCTGGAACAGATCCTTGCGGGTGAGCTCCGGCGGATCGGCGAAGCCCCACTCCGTGCGGATGCGGGCGTGCAGCCACTCGGCCGCGCCCTCCGCGGACTCGAGTGCGAGCGCCATCAGCGCGTAGGAGCGGACATACTCGCCGCGCTGCTTCGCCTCGTCGGCGAGCTCGCGGATGTTCTCGCCCGCTGTCGTCACGAACATCGCGACATGATCGCGCTGCGTGGCGCGGCCGCGCGCGTCGCGCTCCGGCGGCAGGACGAGATCAGGCAGCGCCATGCCGTCGGCCTTGCGTTGCCGAGGGAACGTGAATGTCTCGACGGGCACGAGCTCGCCGGGTTCGAAGATGTGGAGCTTGTTGCCGTCGGGCTCGGCCTCGAAGAACTGCCACGCGACGCGGACGTGCATCTTGCCACTGCGGCATTCCGCCTTCACCACTTCGACCATCGCCTGCAGCTCACGCGCCTTTTCATCGCCGGCCTCGAGCATCTCGCTGAAGCGACCGCGGAAGCCCAGGTGACGCCCGTACAGCATCTGCGGGTTGATGTAGCTCCAGATCTCGTCGAGATCGGCGGCATCCTCGACGTGGCGGTCGAGATCGCTGACGGCAACGATCGGCACGTCAAGCGAGATCTTGGCGCTGCGCTGCTCCGTCTCCGGCGGCAGCTCGTCCTGCGGCGTTCGGATCTTCTCCGTCAGGCCGCGCTCCATGAGGTCTGACTCGAGCTGCTTGCGGGCGTCGGGATCCATGAGCTTGTTCAGCGTGTCGAGGCCGTTCATCGCGTCGTTGCAGTAGACGACGGTGCTGTCGTAGGCCGGCGCGATCCGGCCGCGGGTGAAGCGGTCGGAGAGCGCGGCGCCGCCGACGAGCAGCGGCTGGGAGATGCCGGCCTCGCGCAGGTCGCCGGCCGTGATCACCATCTGCTGCGCCGACTTGACGAGCAGCCCCGAGAGGCCGATCGCGTCGGGCTGGTGCTCGCGCACGGCCTCGATCAGCGTCTCCGGTGCGACCTTGATGCCGAGATTAACGACGGTGTAGCCGTTGTTCGAGACGATGATGTCGACGAGATTCTTGCCGATGTCGTGGACATCGCCCTTCACCGTGGCGAGCAGCACCTTGCCGCGAGACGACGTCTCGCTCTTCTCCATGAACTGCTCGAGGTGAGAGACGGCCGCCTTCATCGCTTCGGCGCTTTGCAGCACCTCGGCGACGATCAACTCGTTCGCGTTGAACAACCTACCGACTTCGTCCATGCCCTTCATCAGCGGTCCGTTGATGATCTCGAGCGGCGTCGCTTCGGCGCGCTTACGCTCGAGGTCCGGCACGAGGCCGTCCTTGGTGCCTTCGACGATGTAGTTGGCGATGCGCTCGTCGAGCGGCAGCGACGACACGTCTTTCTTTTTTCGCGACTGCGCGCCGCGAAAGTGGGCGGCGAACGCGGCGATCGGATCATCACCGCGATTCCAGAGCAAATCTTCCGCGAGCTGGCGCTCGTCCTCGGGGATCGATGCGTAGCGCTCGAGCTTCTCGGCGTTCACGATCGCCAGATCGAGGCCGGCGCGCGTGCAGTGGTAGAGGAAGACGGAGTTCAACACCTCGCGTCCGGCGTCGGGGAGGCCAAACGAGACGTTGCTGATGCCGAGCACGGTCTTCCCCGCCGGCAGGGCTTCCTTGATCAATCGGATGCCCTCGATCGTCTCGAGAGCGCTGCCGGCGTAGTTCTGATCGCCCGTGGCGCACGGAAAGACGAGCGGGTCGAAGATAATGTCGCCGGCGCGGATGCCGTACTGCTCGGTAAGCAGCTGCCACGACCGGACGGCGATGTCGCGCTTGCGTTCGCGCGTGATCGCCTGCGCCTGCTCCTTGTCTTCGTCGATGCAGCCGACGACGAGCGCGGCGCCGTACTCGCGCGCGAGCGGCGTCACCCGCTCGAACTTGTCGAGACCATCCTCGAGGTTGACGGAGTTGATGATCGACTTGCCCTGGCAGTACGTCAGCGCGCGCTCGATCGCCACCGGGTCGGTGGTGTCGATCATGATCGGCACGCGCACCTTCTTCGAGAGCAGATCATAGAACCGATCGGCGTCGTAGAGCTCGTCGCGGTCGGCGTTCTGGAGGTTGACGTCGATGACCTGGGCGCCGCCCTTCACCTGGCGCCGCGCGATCTCGCTTGCCTCCTCGTACTTCTCGTCCGATATCAGGCGCTTGAACTTGCGGGAGCCGACCTCATTCGTGCGCTCGCCGATGATCAGCGGCCGATCATCCTCGTCCGCCTCGACGAGGTCGATGCCGGAGTAGAGCGCGCGCTGGTGCTTCTGCGCGCCGCGCGGCTGCTTGCCCTCGACCATCTGGGCGAGCATGCGGATGTGCTCGGGCGTCGTGCCGCAGCAGCCGCCGACGATGTTGAGCCACCCCTGGTTGGCAAAGCGCTCCAGCACGCTGGCGATCTGCTGCGGCGACTCGCAGTACACGCCATCTTCGTCGGGCAAGCCGGCATTCGGCATACACGACGTGCGGAACTCCGTGATGCCCGCGAGGCTTCGGAGGTGGTCGGTCATGAACTCGGGCCCGGTCGAGCAGTTGAGGCCGAGCGAGAGCAGATCGGCGTGCATCAGCGATGCGGCGAGCGCCTCGGTGCTCTGACCGGCGAGCATCGTGCCCGTCTGCTCGATTGTCGCTGAAACCATCACCGGCAGCACGAGGCCGAGATCCGCGAGCGCGCGCCGCGTGCCGATCAGCCCCGCCTTGATGTTGCGTGTGTCCTGCTGCGTCTCGAGGATGATCGCATCGACGCCGCACTCGGCGAGCACGCGCGCCTGCTCCCCGTACGTTGCGATCAGACCGTCGAAGGTGATGCCGCCGGTCACGGAGATCGCCTTCGTCGTCGGGCCCATCGTGCCGATGACGAAACGTGGCTTCGCGGCGGTCGAGTACGCGGCTGCCGCCTCGCGGGCGATGCGCACGGCGGCTTCGTTGATCTCGCGGACGCGATCCTGCAACCCGTACTCGGCGAGGACGATGGACATGCCGCCAAAGGTGTTGGTCTCGATCAGATCGGCCCCCGCTTCGAGATAGCCGCGATACATGTCCGTGATCACGTCTGGGCGTGTTATGGACAGTTGTTCGGGACAGCCCTCGTACTGCGCGCCGCCGAAGTCGTCGATGCCGAGATCGCGCGTCTGCAGATACGTGCCCTGCGGCCCGTCGAACACGAGGATGCGCTCGGCCAGCGCCGCTTCGAGGGCGAATCTGCGGTCGTCGCGAGTCTCCATAGGACTACTATGGTAACGGATTGGGGATGGGCGCCCGAAAGAAGCGATGGGCTAGGGGTGGATGATGTCTTTGCGATGCGTCGCCAGTCACCATCTCACCAATCCGGAACGTTTTCGGCGACGTCGGGGGTGGCGGTGAGGCGGCGCTGGTTCCCGCCGTCGCGATCCATGAGGTAGAGCTCGCTGTTGCCGTCGCGGCGGGCGATGAAGACCATCGTTTTGTCGTCGGGGGAGGGGTTCGCGTAGTCGTCCGTCCCGGGGTCGCTGGTGAGCCGTGTATCGACGTCCGTGCCCGATTTTGCTGCCGACATATCGTGGGCGAAGAGATCGACGTTGTCGCCGTTTTCCTTCCCGGGCGCGACGGAGGCGTACGTCAGGCGCTTGCCGTCGCGCGAGAAGTGCGGGCAGACGTCGGCGGCCGGCGTCGAGATGCGCGTCTGCACCTCGAGCGATGTGGCATCGATCGAGT
>JBBSDV010000208.1:0-4893 GCA_038240335.1 Dehalococcoidia bacterium | reverse complement strand
GGGCGATCGAGTCGTCGTGCGTCGTCGCGCGCGTGATCGATGGCGATACGTTTGTGTGCGAGAGCGGCACGCACGTACGGATGCTCCAGATCAACGCCCCGGAGCTGCGCGCCTGCGGCGGGGGCTGGTCCGCCGCGGCGCTGCGATACATCTTCCTTCCCCCGGGCACATCGGTGCGGCTCGACTACGACGCCGTCACGCAGGATCGGTACGGGCGCGATCTCGCCGCGCCGATCGTCATCGGCACGGACGGCGCGGAGCACAACATCAGCATGATCATGGTCTATGTCGGCCTCGCAAGATCGGCGTATTATGGCGACAACCGCGCCTATCTCGACTGGGCGCGAGCGGCGGAATCGTACGCGCAGTCTGCGGGCTGGAATATGTGGGCCGCGGGCGGCCCATTCAACGGCGGCACGAATTGCGGCTGACACGCCACGATGTGGCCTTCGTCCTTTTCGCGCTCGCCGCGGCGTCGATGCTCGCGGCGTGCACCTCGTCAGGCGCGAGCCGCACGAACGCCGGCGTCGCGAATGCCACGACGATCGTGCGGCCGGATCCGAACCTGACGCCGGGCGACGCGCTGCCGGCGGGTCGCAGCGAGATCTGCGCGAGCGGCTATTCGAAGCGCGTCCGCGACGTGAGCGCCCAGACGAAGCGCGACATCTACGCCGAATATGGCATCGCCTCGCACCAGCCCGGCGACTACGAGGTCGACCATCTCATTCCGCTCGGCATCGGCGGCTCGAACGCGAAGGCGAACCTCTGGCCGCAGCCGGCGAACACCATGCCTGGCGCCAAGGAGAAGGACAAGCTCGAGGACGACCTGCACAACCGCATCTGCGACGGGCGGCTCGACGTCAAGCAAGCTCAGCTCGAAATCGCGCTCGATTGGTACGCGTCGTACCAAAAGTACGTCGTGAATCGCTGATCGCGCGCAGCCTAGATCCCGATCGCCGGCTTGAGGCCGAGCAGCGTGCGCGAAAGCTCGAGCTCGCCGAGATGCGTGAAGCCGTGCGTCATGCACACCTGGCCGAGCGCGCGAATCGCCGGCATTTCGCCGAGCGGCTTTACAGTGACGGGCGTGTCGAACACCGAGGTGTCGGGGTTCGCGAGCCAAGCCGACGTGCTCGCCCAAACATCCTTCGTGTACTGCCGGAAGGCATCGAGATCCTTAATCCGCAACGCGTGCGCGTCCTCAGCCGGCATGCCGGTGCCCTGCGCTACCGGAGGCAGGCCGAGGCGCTCGGCCCAGCCGCCCTCCATCCACACGGTCGGCTTCCGCCCCTGGATGATGAATCGAATGACGTTGTCTTCCGTGCGCACGTAATGCCACATCTCGAAGGCGATGTGATTCGCCGCCGGGCTGCCCGCCGGCACCTGGTGCCACTGCTCCGGCGTGAGGTCGGCGACCCCGCGGTCGAGCATCGCGTGCAGCCGCGTCAGTTCCGCCGTGATGAATTCGACGAGAGTCATTGAGGTGGTCTCCTGGTGACTGGTGGGATTAGAGGAACTACGAACTACAAACGACGAACTACGAACTAACCTAGCGTCCTTCGAAGACGGGTTGGCGTTTCTCGAAGAAGGCTTTGCGGGCCTCGGCGGCGTCCTGCGTCGCGAAGGCGCGCTGGATGTTCACGAGCTCGTACCGCACTTGCGACTCGAGGTCGATCGAGGTCGCGCGCGTGATGCCGCGCTTCGTGAGCCGGCTGGCGATCGGCGATCGCTCGGCAAGGAATGCACAGTATTCGGCGAGACGAGCGTCGAATTTCGTGTCCGGCACCACCTCGCCGACGAAGCCGAGGCGCAGCGCCTCCGCGGCATCGACGGTGCGGTTCTCGAGAAGGAATCGCATCGCCTGCTCGTAGCCGATCGCCTGCGGCAGCGTCCACGTCAGGCCGCCATCCGGCGAGCCGCCGATGCGTGGATAGCCGGCGATTAGTCGCAGACGCTCGGCGCCGATGCGAATGTCGGCCGCCATTGCAAGCGACAGGCCCGCGCCGGCCGCGACGCCGTTGATGCCGGCGACGATCGGCTTGTCGCAGACGTGCCGCAGCACGAGCGCGAATCTGCCGACCCAACTGATGTCATCCACGAAGCGATCCTGAGCCGAGAGCGGCGACGCATTCGGCGAGCCGCCGAGGTCGAGGCCGGAGCAGAAGGCGTCGTCCGTGCCGGTGATCGCGACGACCCAGACCGAGTCATCGCGCGCCGCTTCCTCGACGGCAGCGACGATACCCCACGCGAGCTCGTCCGAGAGCGCGTTCTTCTTTTCGGGCCGGTTGAGGATGATCGTACGCACCTTGGCGTCATTGCGGATCTTGAGGACGTCGTTCATGGTTGCCGTTCACAATTCACAGTTTGCAGTTCACAGTCGCATGGGATCGAAACCATGCTTCAAAAATCACGCTGTGATTGTACTGTGCGAAGTCGGCGGACCCATAGCCGCCTACGATTCGCGGAGTTCGGGCATGCACTCTCCGTGAAACGCGAACTGTTCACTGTGAACTTCCTACTGTGAACTCACTGCAAATGCATGCCCGAGATGGCGCGCGCGATGACGAGTTGCTGCACCTCCGAAGTGCCTTCGAAGATCGTCATGATCTTGGCGTCGCGGTGCCAGCGCTCGACAGGCGCCTCCCGCACGTAGCCGATGCCGCCGCCAATCTGGATAGCGCGGTCGGTCACCCAGACCGCCACCTCTGCCGCCTTCAGCTTCGCCATCGAGCCCTCGGCCGCGATAAACGGCTTGCGGTTGCGCGCCATCCATGCCGCGCGCCAAACGAGCAACCGGGCCGCATCCGTCTCCATCTTCATGTTCGCGAGCATGAACGAGATCGCCTGGTTCTCGATGATCGCGCGGCCGAATTGCTTCCGCTCCTTTGCGTAGGCGAGCGCCCACTCCCACGCCGCGCGCGAGATGCCGAGCGCCATCGCGCCGACGGCCGGCCGCGTCGCCTCGAAGGTGCCGAGCGCGGCTTGCTGGCCGCTGCGGCCGCCCTCTCGCGCGCGCGCGAGCTTGGCGTCGAGCTTCTCCTTGCCGCCGAGCAGGCAGCGTCCGGGGATGCGCACGTCGTCGAGATAGACCTCGGCCGTGTGCGATGCGCGAATGCCGTGCTTCTTGAATTTCACTCCCTGCCGCAGTCCCGGCGTCGCCGGCGGCACGACGAACGACGCCTGGCCGCGCGTACCGAGCGCCGGATCGACCGCCGCGACGACGACATGGACGTCGGCGATGCCACCGTTCGAGATCCAGGTCTTCTGTCCGTTGAGCACCCACTCGTCCTTCGCCTGATCGTAGACCGCGCGCGTCTTCATCGAACCGACGTCGGATCCGGCATCGGGCTCGGAGACGCAGAACGCGCCGAGCTGGATCTTCTCCGGCGTGCCGAAGCACTGCGGCAACCACTCGCCGATCTGCTCCGGCGTGCCGTTGCCGGCGATCGCCGCGACCGCGAGTGATGACGCGAAGATCGCCATGCCGATGCCGGCGTCGCCCCAGAACAACTCTTCGATGACTAGCGACAACGAGAGGCCGGTCGGATCCGCCGTCGCCATGCCGAGGATCTGGGCGCCGTAGATGCCGACTTTCGCCGCTTCCTGGATAATCGGCCATGGCGTCTCTTCGCGCTCATCCCATTCGTGAGCGGCGGGCCGGACGACGTTCTCGGCGAACTCGTGCACCCATTTCTGCAGTTGAATCTGCTCTTCGCTCAGATCCAGTGAAAAGGTTGTCTGTGGTTCTGTTGCGACTACCATTGTTCTTCCTCACCCACGCGGCCCCCCGGCCGCTCCCTTATGATCACGTCAGGATAGCGACGTGAGGACGCGATCCGTTAGATGCCAACGATATTCCGGAATTGCAGTTCGCCTGTACGTCAAGTACGCGGGCGAACCGCGGCCCGCTACTACGCGTCCTCACGGCCATCTCGCTCACGATCCGCACCGCGCCGCCCGTCGCCGGCTGCTTCCCGTGCCGCCTGGGCGTTCGTTATGATCCTGCCACGCACCGCGCAGGTCGCGCGATTAACCGAGAACGGAGGGTGCCATGACGGTCCGAGGATATGTGCTCATCGAGGCCGAGGTCGGCAAGGCGAAGGCCGTCGGCGAGGCGATCCATCGGCTCACGCACGGCGACGCCCGGGTGACGGCGGTCGATACCGTCACGGGGCCGTTCGATGTGATCGTGCAGCTCGAGGCCGATGACCTCGACAAGCTCGGCAACGCGATCACCGACGGCATCCAGCGCGCCGACGGCGTGCAGCGCACGACGACCTGCCTCTCCGTGCGGCTCGGCTGAGCTGCTGGAAGCGCGAAGCGGGAAGCGAGACTGGGCGACGCCAGTCGAAGCGATCACAACGCTAGATCGTGACGCATGCGGCCGCAGCGGACGGATGACACGATCCCCCGCTTCCCGCATCCCGTTTCGCTTCTACTTGACCAGCCGGAAGAAGAAGCTTTCGTTCTGGTAGCCGATGAGTTTGTGGTCATCCGTCGTCGCGAACCACGCCGTCTGCGACACCTGGTCGGCCGTCAGCTCGACACGCCAGGTGTCGAACTCGCCAGCCGGCGTCTGCAGCTTCTCCTGCTTGGCGACCCGTAACGTCACGTTCTGTGTGTCGCGGCGGTTCGAGAACACCGTCGTGTATGTGACGGTGTAGTCCTTCTCGAACTTAATCGTGCGCCAGATGAAGAGCGAGGAGTCATTGTCGTACGCATGCTCCGGGACGCAGAGCGGGTTACTACGCGTGCTGTCCGGGTTGGCCTCATCCGGCGGCTTGTAGGTGCTCTGCTTGATGCGCACGACGCGCTTTGCCGAGCAGTCCTGATCCGTGCCCTCGTAGCTCGCCTCGGCGACTCGCTTCTCGGTACTGTCCGTGACGGTGTGCACGT
>JBBSDV010000207.1:0-4902 GCA_038240335.1 Dehalococcoidia bacterium | reverse complement strand
TGCACTTGATGATCGAACGCATCCAACTTGTGCTTATAGGCAAAGAGCGCGGCGACCACGAGGAACGCAGCTATCGCGACGTAGGGCGCGAGCCGGCGGACGATCGCGCGCTCGCCTGGCGCGCGCATGGCCAGGGCCAGCAGGCCGCCAAGGGCGAGCGTATCGAATCGCGCCGGCATCAGCATGATCGCGGAGTAGATGTTGTTGAGATCGGCGATGGCGCCGCCGATAAGGGCGACTCGGAACAGGAATGCGGCAACGACGCATGCGGCGCAAATAAGCATGAGGGAGCGGCGCGCGAAGGCGAACACGACGACGGGCCAGATCACGTAGAACTGCTCCTCGACGGCGAGGGACCAGAGGTGGCCGTTTCCGTAGAGTCCGATGTCAGTTAGCGGGCGGTACGGGATCCAGATGTTGTAGAGGTACGTCCAGTACCAGAACTGGTTGTGGCGCAGGATCGACAGATCGTGATTGCCACGCAGGAACAACGGAAGGACGACGATGAGCAAGAAGAGATAGCCGTAGTAGGCCGGGAAGATGCGGAGGATGCGGCGGGCGTAGAAGTTCCGGAAGAAGCCGCGGCCATCCTTCGCATCGAACAGGATGCCGGTGATGAGGAAGCCGGAGAGGACGAAGAAGAGATCGACGCCCGCCCAGCCCAAATCGACGACATGCGTTACGGCGGCGGGAATGATGCCGGAGGACGGTGATGTGAGCAGGCGGCTGTAGGAGTACCAGTGGTAGACGACGACCATGAGGATGGCGATGCCGCGGACGCCGTCGAGGGCGAGGATGTGGGCATGGTCATCGGGCACCGCATCGCCGGTCACGAGGTCAGGCATACGCAAGTTCACCGCAAACGCGACAGCGGCGCAAAGCCGCGCCAGCGATGGGCCGGCGAGCCAGCCGCTACAGCATCTTGGCGAACAGGATCGCGACGACGACGAGTCCGTAGCTGATGACGGCGATCCGCAGCCAGCGGCGGCCGAGTCGCCGGGCGATGCCGACGCCGAGGTAGCCGCCGGCCAGCGCGCCGACGGCCATCACAGCAGCGGGCGCCCATTCGAGGGGACCGAAGAGCGCGAACCAGACGACGGCGATCGCATTGATGATCAGCGAGAGCATGCCCTTGAGGGCGTTCGAGTGCTGGATGTCGTCCGGGAGCAGGATATTGAGAAACGCGAGCATCAGGATGCCGAGCCCGGCGCCGAAGTAGGCGCCGTACAACGCCAGCACAAATGTCGCGACGAGCAGGCCGAGGGGCACGTGATCCTCGCCCCGAGACGTGAGGCGATGGGTGAGGGCGAACGCCGAGAGGCGATCCTGGAACGCCATGAGGCCGCAGGCGAACAGGATGAGGAACGGCACGATAATGTCGAAGGCCGAGTCCGGCGTCGACAGCAGGATCGCCGAGCCGGCGAGCGCGCCGGCGATGCTCGGCGCGGTCAGGGCGGTGAGCCGGCGACGCTGGCTGCCGAGTTCGTTACGGTAGTTGAAGGAGCCGCCGACGTAGCCGGGCCAGAGCGCCACCGTGTTCGTGACGTTTGCCGTCTTGGACGGATAGCCAACGGCGATCAGCATGGGAAAACTGATCAGCGAGCCGCCGCCGGCGACAGCGTTAATCGCGCCTGCGGCAAAGGCGGCGACGGTGAGACCGGCGTACTCGAACCACGTCATCGAACAGCACGATGACGGGTTGTACGCCTACGCGCTACGTGAGGCGCCGGACGCGGCGCCGTGCTCGCGTGGCACGCGCCACGGACGTCAGGCCAAGACCCGGACACAAAACGACGCCGCGGAAGAGCGGCGTCGTCTTGTGTGGCGGGGAGTGGACCGCGTGTTAACGGCGCTCAGTGTGCGGGCGCATCTGATGGCGCGCCTCCTCGGCGCGTTCGAGCTCCGTGCTATCGGCAACAACGGCCAGATGGTGGCGATACACCATCTCACCGCCGAGCCAGCCGGACAGGCCGAGGACGCCGACGCCGATCGCGTGGAGCGCAACGACGAGACCGAGCCGTCCGCCGTCGAGCGCGTTGTGGTCGTAGGCAAGAACGGCAGCGACGACAAAGAGCGTGGTGACGGTGAGGCTCAACACCATGTGCGTCGTCGCGATGTTGCGCGCGTCGCTCTTGATGGCCATGGTGAAGTAGTCGCCGAAGCCCGGGAGTGCGGCGATGAGCGCCGTGACGATCCCGGCGACCCCGCTCCAGAACGCGATGTCGTACCACATCTCGTTCTTGTCGGTGGCGACGTAGATGATGTCCGAAGCGAGCGCCCACGCGAAGAGCCCGATGGGCAGCGCGATCAACGCTGGGTGGATCGGATGGCCGGCGATCGAGAATTTGCTGCGCATGTCGTTCCCCCTGATTGTCGTTACATGGGTTACATACCAAGAGCGGCGCGACGCCCGCCTTTCATCTGCCCGAAGCGGATTGCAAATGTGCGGCAGAACGGCCTGGCTCCCACGCGTCAATGCGCGGCGTCGGGTTCGCCGGCGATGGTGAACTGGCGAACGAGACGAAAGAAGCGGCGATCGACGGGGCGGTTGTGGCCGAGGACCTCGGCGAATGGAACGGGCACGATCTCGAGGCCCTGCGCGGCCGCCATGACGCCGGTACGACCGGCGTGGATGTAGTCGACCGCCGCGGCGCCGAGACGCGTTGCGAGCACGCGGTCGAACATGGATGGCGTGCCACCACGCTGAACGTGGCCGAGCACGGTGACACGCGATTCGACATGCAGCCGCTCCTCGATCGCCTCGGCCAGCCGGGTGCCGATGCCGCGCGTTGCCAGCTGGGGGTGGCCGAACTGGTCGACGTCGCCGCCGCCGGCGCCGCCGCCAATGCCGTCGACGGCGGCTCCCTCGGCGACGACGACGATGCTGAACCTTCGGCGCTCCATGCGGGCCTGCACATGCTGCACGACGGCAGCGAGCGTGATCGCGTCCTCGGGGATGATGATCAGATCCGCGCCGCCGCCGACGCCGCCCGTCATGGCGAGCCAGCCGGCATCGCGGCCCATCACCTCGACAACCATCACGCGGCGATGCGACTCGGCGGTTGTGTGCAGGCGGTCGAGCGCCTCGCCGACGATCGACGCCGCAGTATCGAAGCCGATGCAGTAGTCGGTGTGCGGGACGTCGTTGTCGATGGTCTTCGGAACGCCGACTACGGCGACGCCGCGCTCGGAGAGCTTCGCCGAGACGCTGAGCGTGTCATCGCCGCCGATCGTCACGAGCGCTTCGATGCCACGCTGTGCGAGGTTTCGCTCGACCTCGCGCATCTCATCTTCGTTGCGCGCGGGGTTCGTGCGCGATGAACCGAGGATTGTGCCGCCGAGGTGGAGGATGCCGCCGATCTCGTGCGGCGTGAGGAGGTGCACATCGCCCTTTCCGAGGAGTCCGGCCCAGCCCTCGCGGATGCCATGCACTTCGTCGCCCAGCATCCATGCGCGATACGAGATCGCCCGGATGGCGGCATTCAGCCCGGGACAGTCGCCGCCGCCGGTAAGCACGCCAATGCGCATCTGTTCTTTCTTCCCTCAGCGCGAATTGCAATCGGGCGGCCGGGACGGCGACGGGATTCGGCGTCGTCCATCCGGGCTCGGCGCGCTGTTTCAGAATATGCGCGGCGACGTCTGGATGGCGCGGCGGCGAGCAGCGTTCGCTTGCGGATCCGTGACGAAACCTGCGACCGGTCAACCCGCCGTGCGCCGGATGGTTAGAGAACGACGGAAAGGGTGAGTCGCAACCCAAGCACGAAGAGAGCGACGGCGAGGAAGCGGACGATGGCTGGGCCCTTGAATCGCTGGGCGAGGCGCGCGCCCAACTGCGCGCCCGGGATGACGCCGAGCGACAGCAACAGCGCGCGTACGAGATTCGCCCCAGCGAGGTCGCCATTGCCGAGATGGACGGCGGTTCCCGATGCCGCGCTGATCGAGAGGACGAAGTGCGACGTGGCGACGGCGATGTGCACGGGGAAGCGCAGGAGCGTGATCATGATCGGCACATGGACGACGCCGCCGCCAATACCGAGCAAGCTCGAGATGAAGCCGACGCCGGCGCTGTAGAGGATGCCCTGCCAGAGGTTGTACGAATACCGGAACGACTCGCCCTCGTCGCCGGGCATCGTGCGGGTAATGATGCCGCGACCGCGAAGCGGCGCGCGAATGGCCTCGGTCTGTCCGGCGCTCCACAGGGTGTACGCGGCGAGCGCGAGTAGCAATGCGCCAAACATGAGGTCGAACAAGTCACGAGGGACAGCGGCCACGAGGAAGGCCGCGCCGATAGCGCCGGGCAGCGCCGCACCGGCGAAGATCAGGCCGGTGAAATAGTCGATGCGCCGCAGCCGAGCGTAGGCGGCTGAGCCGGATGCGGCGTTGAAGAAGACGACCGCGAGCGAGATCGAGGTGATGCTTGCGGGGGCTTCTCCGGGGTAGATGAGCAGGAGGGCGGGGACGAGGACGAAGCCGCCTCCGGCGCCGACCAACGTGCCATAGGCGCCGACGACGAACCCGAGCGGCACCAGCAGCAGTTCCCACCACGACATGCAGCGGCCCTCCGAGCGCGATCATACGCGCGGGGAGACGGGGGCGATAGATGAACGAAGCCAATAGAGAAAGTCGAGAATCGGGTGGCGTGGTGGGGCCGTGCGAGAAATTACGGTCGGTCGGGGACGGCAAACGGATGGCTCGCTGCTCCGTGCGTCAACGCCGTATCGGTCGCCGTCTGCCTAGCTGTTACGAGTTCAACCATTCACACTCATCGTGGACCGGACCGAGAGGTGTGAAACGCGCCATGGATCAAGACGAAGTCTTCATCAGCCTGCTAGCGCTCGAGGATGTGGATCGTCATCGCGGCCGCTTCGCCACGCATCATGCCGCCGCCGTTTTGGGTCATGC
>JBBSDV010000206.1:0-5027 GCA_038240335.1 Dehalococcoidia bacterium | reverse complement strand
TACACCTGGCGAATCTTTTCCCGTAGGGAACATCGATCCGGCGCATGCCGCCGCCACGTGTGTCGTGAGTTACGACGCTGGGATGGCCGCCTGATCGGTTCGGAGTTCCAGGCTGCACGCGGGAGTGCAGAGGGCGCAGCGCCTCTGCCGGGGGCTTCGGGGGTGTCCCCCGAACCACTTCTCATTTTCCTGATCTGTATCCGGGTACGCGAGAGCGGACACGGCGAATGACGCGAGCAAGTCGAGGATGGCCAACGGTCTATCCTCGTCGCGAAGCTAGCGGAGCGTTCGAGCTCTGGCGAGATCCGTCTTCGCCGAGGAACGTGTTTCAATACCGACAAGTGAACCAACCGCTTCGTCGATCGTCAGCCCTGCTAAACACGTAACGACGCTCGAGCGATCGCCCCACCATCGCCACTGGTGGCGAGTACCCCGTGCCCGTAGAGTTCACCGAACATGCGCGGTAAGCGGGGGGGGGTCGCAATGAGGAAGTGCGTGCGTCTCATGGCCGGCGTCGGTGCGCTCGCTCTCGTTGTCAGCCTCGCCACTTGCTCCGGCGACAAGAAAGCGCCTGCGGTCACGAGCCCGACTCCGCGCGCCATCCCGTCGCCGGTCGCCGTGCCGCCCGCCACCGCGGCCGGATTCACGCTCGCAGACCCCACGCTCGACGCGCTGCCAGGTGCATCGATCGAATTCGGCCATCTCGGCGGCATGACGTACCAAATCGAGATGCCCAACCAGTGGAACGGCCGGCTTGTGACGTACACGCACGGCAACGACATCGCGACGGAGCTCAGCGTCTATCCGCCGGTCAACCGGCAATGGTTGATCGAGCACGGATACGCGTGGGCCTCTGCCAGCTATACCGTCAACGTCGCCTACGTGTCCGGCGTCGCCGCAGACGAAACGGCGGCGCTCTGGGATCTCTTCGCGCAGAAGCACGGCCGGCCGCAGTACTCGTACGCCATGGGCGATAGCATGGGCGGCGCGGCGGCGTTTACCGCCGCCGAGCGCTACGCCGACCGCTATGACGGCGCCCTACCCCTCTGCGCCGATGCGCCGCCATCGCGCGTCGAAGGTGACTTTTTCTACGCTGCTGCCTACATCGCCGGCGTCACGCAAGCGGAGTACGAGGCCAGCGACATCGGCGCGATCATCGATGCGCGCGTGAAGCCCGCCCTTCGCGACCCGGCGGCGCGCAAGCGCTTCGATGGGCTCTGGACGGACATCAGCGGCGGGCGCCGTCCGTTCGCCGCAGAAGGCGTGGCAGTCTACCTCCCGAACCTCTGGACGTACGCGATCGGGAACGTGCTTCCGGGGATCGACGGCAACGCCGACGTTCAGTACAAGCTCGGCGGCACCGCAGGGGTCAGCAGCGACGAGTTCAACAAGAACGTGATTCGGGTGAAGACCGTGCCCGGCGCCGACACGTACGAGGACGTCAATCGCATCACCGGCGACATCAAGATTCCGACACTCACGATCCAGCCGACGGGTGACGCCCTCACGGTGTTTAGCTCCTCCCAGGAACTGCGGCGGCGCGTCGAGGCGAAGGGCCACGGCGAGCTGCTCGTCCAGCGCGCCATCCAGTCGCCGCAGCACTGCTTCGATCGCGGCATGAGTGACGTCGAGATCGCGGAGTCCTTCCAAGCGCTCGTCGATTGGGTCGAGCAGGGGAAGAAGCCTGCCGGCGAGGACCTGCTCGGCGACATCAGCAACGCCGGCGCGAAGTTCACTCGCTCGCCACGGCTCGGCTCTGACGCGGCGGCTCATGTTCCGGGCGCCGATCAGCGCGTCACGCTGCACGGCGCGGTCAAGCTCGATGGGCAGGCGGTCGACGACGCGTTCATGTGGGCGATGGTGCGCAAGGACGGGATGCTACGCGCCTGCTCATACGGGCGAATCGCGATCGATAACGGGACATATGGCATGGCCATAGCGGCAGATGCAGAGACCGCGGGCTGCGGCGCGCCCGGCAGTGAGGTAATCGTCGGGCTGTTCACGGACGATCGGTTCGTCGCCGAACAGGCGTTTTCGTGGCCGCAAGCCAGCGGCGACGCGACGTTCGATGTGACCTTCTCGCACGCACATCCGGTCGGCGTCGCCGGCTCCGAGGAGGCGATCTTCGGTACGGCGTTCTCGGGCAAGCTGCTCGACGCGCGCGACGCTCCGCTCGGGCCGGGCACGAAGGTCGAGGCATACATCGGTGCCACACGCTGCGGCGCATTTGCCGTACCGCCGGTGAAGATGGTCTTCGATGACACGCAGGGCTACACGATAAATGTCGCCGCGCCCGAAACCATCCTCGGCTGCACGAAGGATGGCACGATTCAGTTCCGGATCAACGGAGATGACACCGGCATCACGGCCGTCAACGACCTCCTGCAGCGGCAGGAGCACCCGCTCGATCTTCGTGCGAAGTAAGCTGACCAACGCAAGACTAGTTGTGGTGCATCGAATGCTTCGTTAGTTTCCGCAGTCGTGGCGAACTACGCCGATAGCCACATCCGGCGGCGGCGCTCGCGCTCAGCCTTCGCGTCGTTGAGGCTCTCCATCGCCCCCTCGAGCACGAGCTCCGCGCGCGCCATCGCCGGCGCCGACACGCTGCTCCCGGTGCATACGCCTGCCCAGAGCGAGACGGACCGCCCCTGCACCTCCGCCACCGCCGACTCGCGCGCCAACCGGTCCTCGAGCCGGAGGATGAACGCGCTCACGCCTTCGTCCCCGGTATCGAGCAGGAGCACGCCGAACTCATCGTCGCCGAGCCGCGCCACGACGTCGTTGAACCGCCGCGTGCTGTCGACTGCCTTCGCGACATGGCGCAGCACTTCATCGCCGGCCCGCACGCCGTATTCCTTGTTTACCGCCGTCAGGTTATTCACATCGATCAGCACGACGGCCACCTGCCGGCCCATCCGCCGCGCGCGCGTGAACTCGTCACTGAGTCGCCGTGAAAACAGGTTAAACGTCGGCAGATCCGTGAGCAGGTCGTGGACGGCGTCCTGCTCCTCGTTCTTGCGCACGCGATCCGACTCATCCTCATTGGCGCTGTTCGATGTCCAGAGAAATGACGCGCCGACGAGCAGTCCCGTCATGCCCATCGCAGTGAGAAATGGCAGGTGGCCGACGGGACCAAATTCATCGATCAGCGCGGCGACGATCGCTCCCGCCCAGCCGAGCGCGAGCAGTCGCAGGCAGATCGCGCCCCAGCTAATCGGAGCGCGCGCATCCTTCGGTCGCCCCCGCGAAGCAAACGGCTGCTCGCTGCCTCCCGGCACGACGCGAATCGAACGCACTCGTCGCATGTTCATCTGCGATACCCCCTTATCCCCACTCAGTATCGGCCGGCGCGGCCGCACCCGAACGCTTCCGCCCCGTGTTCTGTCGGCAATGCCCACGCTACGGGATGGCGACGATCGTTTCGTTGGCGGGGAGGTGCACGTCCGGCGTCCGCGTAGCCGTCGGAGTCGGCGTTCGCGTCGCTGTTGGAGTGGGGGTGGGAGTGAGCGTGCGCGTCGGCGTGGCGGTCGCAGTCGGGGGCGCCGCGGCGAAAGGCATCGTGCCGGCAGCGTAGTACGCCCCAACCTTTTGGTCGAAGAAGCCCCCGTCGTCGTCGGCGCTGAGCGACATTGCGGTATTGCCGTTGATCGCCGGCGGGTTCGTCACGCCATCACCCTCGCCATCGCAGGCACACGTCGTTCCCGAAGCGCCGCCCCCGAAGAGCAGCGCGACCACGCCGTTGCTCACGAAGCCCGCCAGATGCGTTCGCGCCGGCTCGTCGAGCAGCCACTCGACGTGGTTGTCCTGGTAGTGGCCCCACGTGTTGTTTTGCGCGCGCATTTTCGTGTTCCCGAGCGGTATCTGCCATAGCACCATCCGCTTTTGCGAAAGTGATACGAATTTGCCGATGAACCGCGCGCTCCGCCGATAGTCCTCCGAGTCGTACCAGGCGTTCGGGTTCCCGTCGATCACCTGCTTGTAACCCGCGTCCCGATCGAGCTGATCCGTGAACGAGATGTCGAATCCTCCCTGAAGCGAGTTGAAGAAGGCGCCCGCTCGCGTCGCCAGCGCGTCGACCGTAGCATCGCTCGGATTGCTGTAGAGGATGTCGGAGTTCGTCCCCCACACGCTCATGTGATACGCGAGGATCACGTTTGGCGCGTAGGTGTCGCGCAGCTTGTCGATCGCCCGTGCGAATCCGCTGACGTTGTTTGGCAGACCCGCCAGCTCCGGCAGCCCCGTCGATGCCACCTTCGCCGGCACGGTGGTCGCATCGTCGTTCGCCGACCGTTGTTCCATGTAGCCCCACAGATCGGGCTCGAAGTGCAGCACCGCCATGTTGTTCGGAAACGCGCCGGCCTTCTGCATGAAGAGCTTCACGTCGTTGTAGTACGACGTCATCGTCGCCGTGTTTTGCATGTTGTTGTACACGCCGTCCGGCTCATACTGCGTTCCGCCCGGGGACGACTGGCGGATCTGGTAGTAGCTAAAGACCGGCGTGATGCCGTTGGCGACGGAGTCCTGGATGTAGTACTTCGCGAAGTCGCCATTCGTGTTCCACGTCGCCCAGCCGTTGCCTGTATTGACGCCGCCGGCGAGGTACTGGTACCGGAACGCCATATTCGAGGCAGCATGCATCGCCGCCGCGCCGCCGGGGCTATCTGCCGACCCCAACTCGAGATGCGTCGGCCACCCGGCGGGCAGCGGCGGCAGCACTGCGAGCGCCGTCACGCCCGTAGTTCCGACTCCGGTGCCGGCGCTCGTCGCCGCGGCGGTCGCCGCCGGCGTGCGTCCCGCCGGCGGGTGTCGCCGTCTCGCCTCGCCGTTACCCGACGTGACGACGAGCGACACCAGTGCAGCGAACCCAAGGGCTGTTCCGATGCGCATCGCATCAGTGTTCCACAAGCGAAGCATAGGCCCGTCACGGGGCGATCGCGCTGTCCACCGTACACACGGCGGTACCCGCCACGAACCGAATCCCCGACCCTGCCCTCATACTCGGTTCGACAAGCGCGATCTGTTGTCGT
>JBBSDV010000205.1:0-5049 GCA_038240335.1 Dehalococcoidia bacterium | reverse complement strand
CGGATCCGACCACGATCCACAGGTATGCCCGTTGACCTGATTGGCGGCAGTTGACAGCAAACCGGAACGCATTGTGCGAGACAATTCCCCGGTTGGCGTTCTGCACCACGCACGCTGGAAGACCTGTCCGTGCGAGCGCAAAATCGAGGCGCTTGCGGACAGATGAAGCACGACCTTCAGCGGTACCATTGACCAGGGCATCCGCCGGGCATTCCCGCGAGTGTTGACGAAGCGACGGGGGATCGGCGCAGTATTGGATGACGCAGGAACAGAGGAACGTTCGATGAGCTTGACACCAGCACTCCCCGACGAGCTCGGGCACTTCGGGCCGTATGGCGGACGCTACGTGCCGGAGACGCTGATGGTGGCGCTTGGTGAGCTGACGGCGGCGTTTACGGCGGCGCAGCAGGATGAGACATTCGTCGTCGAGCTCAACCATCTGCTGCGCACGTACGTCGGGCGGCCGACGGCGCTGTACTTCGCGGAGCACCTCACGGCGCGGCTCGGCGGTGCGAAGATTTACATCAAACGCGAGGATCTCGCGCACACAGGCGCCCACAAGATCAACAACGCTATCGCCCAGGGCCTGCTCGCGAAGCGGATGGGCAAAAAGAAGATTTTCGCCGAGACCGGCGCGGGCCAGCACGGCGTCGCCACGGCGACGGTGTGCGCGATGCTCGGCATGGAGTGCACGGTGTTCATGGGCGCCGAGGATGTGCGGCGGCAGTCGCTCAACGTCTTTCGGATGAAGCTACTCGGCGCCACGGTCGAGGTGGTCGAGAGCGGCTCGCGGACGCTGAAGGACGCGATGAACGAGGCGATCCGCGGCTGGGTGACGCACGTTCGCGACACGTACTACCTGATCGGCAGCGCTGCTGGCCCGCATCCCTACCCGTGGCTCGTGCGCGAGTTCCAGTCCGTAATCGGCCGCGAGGCGCGGGCGCAGATCCTCGAGGCTGAGGGGCGGCTGCCGGACTATGCCGTCGCGTGCGTCGGCGGTGGCAGCAACGCGATCGGGCTCTTTCACCCCTTCGTCGAGGACGCGAGCGTGCGGTTCATCGGCGTCGAGGCGGCCGGTGACGGCGTCGACACCGAGCGGCATGCCGCCACGCTCTCGAAGGGACGGCCGGGCGTCTTGCACGGCTCGAAGTCGTACCTGCTGCAGGACGAGTTTGGGCAGGTGCAGGAGGCGCACAGCATCTCGGCCGGGCTCGACTACCCCGGCGTCGGGCCGGAGCACAGCTTCTACAAAGACAGCGGCCGCGCCACCTATGTCGCAATCACCGACACTGAGGCGCTCGAAGGCTTTCGTCTGCTCAGCGAGACCGAAGGGATCATCCCGGCGCTCGAGCCGTCGCACGCGATCGCCTATCTCGCGAAGCTCGTGCCGGCGCTGCCGAAGGATCAGATCGTGCTGCTCGGCCTCAGCGGTCGCGGCGACAAGGACATCAACACCGTGATGGCCGCCCTCGGCGTCGACGCGTGATCCCCGCGCTCAGTGGCGATCAAGCCGGCGTCACCGACTCAGGACACGATCGAAAGGACACGGAGTCGGAAGCGGGCGCTACTTGCGGCCCCGCACAGGGGCGCGCCGTTGGTAGCGGCCGGGCGTGGGGCGCGGCTTCGTGCCGAGGCTGCCGTACGAGGACTGGGCGAACTCGTGTAGCGCCGAGACGTCGTCGAGCATCGCCTTGCGCAGCTCGACGACCTGGTCGCGCAGCAGCGCCGCCTTCTCGAACTCGAGGCCCTTCGCCGCCGTCTTCATCTGCAGCTCCAGGTCCTTCACGAGCCGCAGCATCTCGTCCTTCGGCAGCGTCTTGACGTTGTACTCCGTACGCTCCTCGGCCACCTTCTTAATCTGATCCGTGATGTCGCGGATCGACTTCGAGATGCCCTCGGGCGAGATGCCGTGCTCTTCGTTGTACGAGCGCTGGATCGCGCGGCGGCGGTCGGTCTCACTGATCGCGAACTTCATCGAGTCGGTCATGTTGTCGGCGTACATGATCACCCGGCCATCGACGTGACGCGCGGCGCGGCCGATCGTCTGCACCAGCGAGCCGCCGGAGCGCAGGTAGCCCTCCTTGTCGGCGTCCAGGATGCAGACGAGGCTGACCTCCGGCAGGTCGAGGCCTTCACGTAGCAGGTTGATGCCAACGACCGTGTCGTAGACGCCGAGGCGCAGGTCGCGGAGGATCTCGACGCGCTCGATCGTGTCGATCTCGCTGTGCAAGTAGTTGACGCGGACGCCGTTCTCGCGCAGGTAGTCTGCGAGATCCTCGGCCATGCGCTTCGTCAGCGTCGTGATCAGCGTGCGTTCGTTGCGCGCCGCCCGCTGCTTCACTTCGTCGAGCAGATCGTCGATCTGGCCGCGCGTCGGCCGCACCGAGATCGCCGGATCGATGAGGCCGGTCGGCCGAATCACCTGCTCCGCGATCTGCGAGCTGACGGACTGCTCGTGTGGGCCGGGCGTTGCCGATACGAAGACCACCTGGTTGAGGTGCTGCTCGAACTCGCTGAAGTTCAGCGGCCGGTTGTCCATCGCAGACGGCAGGCGGAAGCCAAAGTCGACGAGCGTCTGCTTGCGCGCGCGGTCGCCGTGGTACATGCCGCGCACCTGCGGCAGCGCAATATGCGACTCATCGACGAACATCAGGAAGTCGTCGGGGAAGTAGTCGAGCAACGTCCACGGCGTGCTGCCCGTCGCGCGGCGGGCGAGGTGCCGGCTGTAGTTCTCGATGCCGGCGCAGTACCCCGCCTCGCGCATCGTCTCGATGTCGTAGTTTGTGCGCTCCTCGAGCCGCGCCGCCTCGAGGATCTTGCCGCCGGCGCGCAGCTCGATCAGCCGCTCGCGCAGCTCGATGCCGATGTCATTAATCGCCAGCTCGAGCTTGTCGTGCGATGTGACGAAGTGCTTCGCCGGGTAGATGTCGATGGAGTCTCGGTCGGCGAGCAGTTCGCCGGTGAGGGGATCGATCTCGATGATCCGCTCGACCTCGTCGCCGAAGAAGTCGATGCGGACGGCGAGCTCTTCGTACGACGGCTGGATCGTGATGCTATCGCCGCGCATGCGGAACTTGCCGCGCACGAGGTTCATGTCGTTGCGCTCGTACTGCATATCGACGAAGCGGCGCATGATGCGGGAGCGGTCGAAGCGCTGTCCCTTCTCGACGTGGACGACGAAGCTCTGGTACTCCTCCGGCTCGCCCAGACCATAGATGCACGAAACGGAAGCGACGATCAGGACATCGCGGCGCTCAAACAGCGCGCGCGTGGCGGCGTGCCGGAGCTTGTCGATCTCCTGGTTGATGTCGGCGTCTTTCGCGATGTACGTGTCGGTGCGGGGGATGTAGGCCTCGGGCTGGTAGTAGTCGTAGTACGAGACGAAGTACTCGACCGCGTTCTCCGGGAAGAACTCCTTGAACTCGGAGCAGAGCTGCGCGGCGAGCGTGCGGTTCGGCGCGAGGACGAGCGTCGGCCGCTGATAGCGCTCGACGACGTTCGCCATCGTGAAGGTCTTGCCGCTGCCGGTGACGCCGAGCAGCGTCTGCGCCCGGTCGCCGCGCTCGAGGCCCTTCATCAGGGCGTCGATCGCCTGCGGCTGGTCGCCGGTCGGCCGGAAGATGGAGCTGAGTTTGAAGTCCATTGGTTAGTCTGTCGTGCGTGGTTCGTCGTTTGTAGTTGGCATGGGGTGACTACAGGATAACAAAGCCCTGTTTCGGACTTCGGGTCGTGGTGACATTACCTGTCAGCAGAGATCAGGGGCGCCTGACGATCGTACGGGCGTCCTTCCCATCTCCACACCGTAGAACCGTCGTTCTAGCGAAACGCGCGCGGGACTGCCGTATCTGTTGCGCCGCTCGGCGCGCCGATACAATCACCCGAAGTTGCGGCAAAGGAGGACCGATGCGCGTGCGGAAGGCGGTGGTGCTGGCGGCCGGGTACGGCACGCGCATGCTGCCCGCGACGAAATCGGTTCCGAAAGAATCGCTGGCGATCCTCGATAAGCCGATCATCCAGTACACGGTCGAGGAGATCGCGGCGTCCGGAATCACACAAGTGATCATCATTACCGCCGCGAACAAGCGCGCTGTCGAGGATCACTTCGACCGCTCGCTCGAGCTCGAGATGACGCTGCGCGAGAAGGGCGACAGCGCGCGGCTCGACGAAATGCGCCGGATCAGCGATCTCGCCGAGATCATGTACGTCCGCCAGACCGAGCAGAAGGGCGTCGGCCACGCCGTCCTGCAAGCGAAGAACGCCGTCGGCGATGAGCCCTTCGTGCTGCTCTTTCCCGATGACGTGCTGGTCGCCGATCCGCCGGTCACGAAGCAGATGGTCGACGTCTTCGAGGAGCGTGGCGGCTCCGTCATCGCCGTCGAGGAGGTGCCCGACAGCCAGGTCGAGCAGTACGGCATTGTCGGCGGCAAGCCAGCGGGCGAGCGCGTCGTCCGAGTCGAGTCGCTCGTCGAGAAGCCGAAGCCGGCGGATGCGCCCTCGCGGCTCGGCATCGTCGGCCGCTACGTCCTGACGCCGGAGATCTTCGGCATGATCGAGTCGACGCCGCCGGGCAAGGGACGCGAGATCCAGATCACCGACGCGATCGCTGCCCTTATGTCGACGCAGCCTGTTTTCGCCTACGAGTTCACGGGGCGACGCTACGACACCGGCCGGCCGCTCGGCCTGCTGACCGCAGCGATCGAGATCGGCCTCAATCGACCGGACATCGCCCCCGGGCTTCGCGCGCTGCTGCGCACGCTGCCGCTTGACGACTAGCCGATGCCAGACGACGATCCCCAAGCGCCGCGCGCGAAGGTGATCGGCCGTATCCTCTCGCTCGGCTTCCCGCTGCCGGGCACCCGGGTCGATAACTACACCTTCGTCAGCGCTCCAGCATTCTTCGATTACGACGCCATCGTGGTAGATCCGCTCGCGCTGGCGCAGCTTGTGCGCGGCGTCGTCGACGGCACGGCAGAGGCGGCGACGCTCGCCGGTGCGCCCGTGCGCGCCGTGCCGTCCGCCGGCGGCGAAGTCGCGCTCGGCGACCTGCTG
>JBBSDV010000204.1:0-5164 GCA_038240335.1 Dehalococcoidia bacterium | reverse complement strand
CTGTTGCCACTGATACGATCGCAAGATGATTCGCGATGCAACTCCTGAGGATATCCCGACGATCGCCGCGCTGATTCGTGGCCTCGCCGAATATGAACATCTCGCGCACGAAGTAGCGCTCGCCGAGACGGACCTTCGCGAGCACCTGTTTGGCGCACAGCGGTTCGCCGAGGTGCTGATTGCGGAGCATGGCGACGCGATCATCGGCTTCGCGCTGTTCTTCCATAACTACTCGACGTTCCTCGCGAAGCCGGGGATCTACCTCGAGGACCTGTTCGTGCTGCCGGAGCATCGCGCCGCTGGCCACGGCACCGCGCTTCTGGCGCGTCTCGCGCGAGTCGCGGTCGAGCGAGGCTGCGGGCGCCTCGAGTGGAGCGTCCTCGACTGGAATGCTCCGTCGATCGCGTTCTACCGATCGCTCGGCGCGGCGCCGATGGAGGACTGGACGACGTGGCGCATGACCGGGGATGCGCTGGTCGCGCTCGCGAGTGATTCCTAGCTAGCTAGCGTTCTGCGATGCCCACTCGGAACGCTTTCGTCTTGTCACACGCGCTTCCGGTTGCTCTTCTCAATTGCTCAGCCCTGACGTTGCCATTGCGCGCGCGCATCCGCGCGCGGCGTATACTCATCCCCGATGGAAATCGTGAATCGTTCGAGCGAGACGCCGATCGCGACGTCGAAATTCGCCGTGCCGCGACGGCGGCAGGATGTCGTGCGCCGGCCGCGGCTGAATGCACAGATCGATGCGGCGATCGGCGGCAAGGGCATCCTGATCGCGGCGCCCGCCGGCTATGGCAAGACGACGCTCGCGGTCGACTGGCTGCAATCGTCCGACTTCGCAACGGTCTGGCTATCGCTCGATGGTTGGGACGACGAGCTGGCCGTCTTCACCCGCGCCCTTGCGGCGGCGATTCGCGACCGGTTCGATGCCGACGTGCCGCTCGGTGATGAGCGCTTCTGGAACCCGCGCAGTATCGCAACGGCGCTGATCAATGCGATCGCCGAGCAGGATGACTACGTCGTGCTCGTGCTCGACGACGTCCACGCCGTCGAGACGTCGCAAGACATCATGGCGATGCTTGGCTACATGCTCGAACGCGCGCCGGAGAACCTGCACATCGTGATGACCTCTCGCACGCGGCCGCCGATCGCATCACTCTCGCGGTTGATCGCGCGGCGCGAGGTGGCGACGATCGGCGCCGGGGATCTCGCGTTCACGCCGCGGGAGGTGCAGGAGCTGCTTGGCACGCTCGGCCGCGCGGTCTCGGAGGATGAAGCGGAGACGCTCTTCGAACGCACCGAGGGCTGGGCGGCGGCGCTGATCCTCGGCGCCGGCAGTGTCGCCATGCAGCCGCTACGGGCGCACGTCGAAGGAGAGGCCGAGGCGGGTGGAAGAGGGAGCATCGCCGGTCCGAACGTCGGGCTGTCGCTCGCCGACTACGCACAGGGCGAAGCTCTCGTATCGGTGCCCGACGATCTGCGGAAGTTCCTTCGCACAATCTCGCTCCTTCCCGTCTGGACGCCGGCGCTCTGCAATGACGTCACCGGCCGGCGCGACAGCGAGAAGCTGCTGAAGGATGCGGCATCGCGGGTGCTGTTCCTCACGCAGCATACGGACGAGCCGCCGATGTATCGTTGTCATCAGCTGATGCGCGCGCTGCTGATGCAGCAGTTTCGCACCGAGGATCCGGTCCGGTTCGCCGAAGCGGGCCGCGAATCGGCCGACACGCTCGCGCGATTCGGCATGCTCAACGAAGCGGTCGAGCTGCTCTTCGAGCTTGAAGAATGGGCGGAGGCAGCGGAACGTCTCGAGGAGATCGGGCCGCGGCTCCTCCAGCAAGGGCAAGCGCGCGCCCTTGCCGAATGGATCGACCGCCTGCCGCGGGAGGCACGCTCTCGACGGCCGGGACTGCAGGTGTGGCGCGCCCGCGCCTCGTTCAAGCTCAAGGAATTTGACGAAGCGCTGCGGCTCGTCGATGACGTTGTTCGCCGGCTGCGGGGCGACGGCGACTCACGCGCGATCGTGCAGGCGCTCTTTGTGCGCGGCGAGACACAGCGCCTCAAGGGCTACAACGCAGAGGCGCTCGCCACCTTCACGGAGGCGCGCGCGCTGCTGGAGGCAAGCGACGACGACGACGTGCAACTTGCCGGCGACGTGCTACGAAATATCGGCGTCACGCACACGCTCAACGGTGAGCTCGACGTCGCAATCGACGAGCTGGAGGAGGCGCGGCGGCTGCTCGAGCAGGTGGGCGACCTGCAGGGCATCGGCAACACCTGCGGCACCCTGGCGCAGTGCTACAGCATGCGCGGCGAGCCGTTACAGGCGCTCGGTTCATTGCAGCGCGCGCAGTCGGCATTCGAGCGCGCCGGCAACTCGTTTGACCTCGGTATGACGCTCAACAACACCGGCATGGTGTACTACGGCATCGGCGAATACGAGCAGGCTCTACAGGTGTACGAGCGCGGCGTGCGTCTCGTGCGCGGTACGGGAGAGGCTTCGGCCGAGGCGTTCATGATGGCCGGCATCGCCGAGACGCACCGCGCGATGGGACGGCTCGACGAGAGCCTCGCGACGTATCAGGCGGTGCGGCCGCTAGCGGACAGCCTGCAGATTCCGTATCTGATGACCGAAGTGACGGAGGGTCTGGCGCTGACGCGTCTCGCGCTCGGCCAGGGAGAGGACGCGGCGCAACTGGCGCGAAGCGTCGCGCCGAAAGCCGCCGACGCGCCGGCGCGCGTCGCCCAGCATGCGCTCGTCGAGGCGCAGATTTCGCTCGCGCGCGGTGACGCAGCGCCGGCGCTGAAGTCGCTCGATATGGCGTGGAAGCAGTTTGAGCTCGCGGACAATCGTCACCATATGGCCGTGACGGCCTTCCTGCGCGCGCGCGCTCTCTTCGCATCGCACCAGCCACGCCGGGCGATGGCCGACATCGAGCGAGCAGCCGCGCTCACGGAGAAGCTTGGCTACCGCCGCTTTCTGCGACCGTACGCGCTCGTCGCGAACGAGATGATCGAGTACGCGCGGATCCGGCACGTCGCCGATGGGTTACTCGTCGGGCTGACTGATGCCGAGGACGTCGCCGAGAAGGCTGGGGGCGACGCTGCTACGATGACGCCGGCGAACCCGGACATGCTGCCGGCCGTCCGCGCGTTCGCGTTCGGCCGTGGCAGCGTGCTTGTCGGCGAGCGGCAGGTCTCCGACCTCGAGTGGCGCAGCGAGAAGAGCAAGGAGATGTTCTTCTTCCTCCTGACCAAAAAAGATGCGGTCACGAAAGACGAGATTTTTGCCGCGCTCTGGCCGGATCTTCCGGACTCGAAGTGCAACAGCAACTTTCACTCCAGCCTCTACCGGCTGCGACGCGCGATCTACCATGAGTGCGTGGTGCGCGAGGCCGGCGGCGCATACGCGCTCAACCCGAAGGGCGTATACCACTCCGATGTCGACGACTTCAATGGCGCGATGCTGGAAGCGGATGTCACATCGGCGACCGTGCGCACGGCAAAGCTCGAGACCGCCGTCGGGCTGTACAAAGCGGCGTTCTTATCGTCGACCTACAGCGAGTGGACGGAGCCGCTCCGGCGCGAGCTCGAGGATCGCTACATCGAGGCGCTGAACGAACTGGCGGCGGAGAAGCTTCGCGATGGCATCTTTGAGGACGCGCTCGCGCTCTTCAAGCTGCTCGAAGCCGTCGACACGTACAGCGAGGCGGCAGCGTACGGCGCCATGCGCTGCTATGTGTCACTCAATGATGCGGCATCGGCAGCGCGGCACTATCGCCGCTTCAAGCAGTTGATGAAGGACGATCTCGATGAGGAACCGAGCGAGCGTCTCGCCCATCTGTATCGCGAGGCGTCAGCGAGGGCGTGACGCCAGTCCGCCGATAGCCGCGGCGTCGCCGGGATAGCCGCCACCGGCGATGCCCGCGCGAACTATGGTCGCCGCCCACGGCCGCAGGATCGCGATCAGTTCGTCGAAGCCAGCGCCGATCGCGTCGACGATCGGCAATTCCATCCCGTCCGTGTCCGCCTCGATGCGGTCACGCAGCGCCTGGCCGTCGGGCGTAAACGCGTCGGCGTCGATCCAGCCGCGTGCGCGCATGTCGTCGAGCGCGGCGTCCATTTGCTCGATTGTCCAGCCGCGCGTGGCGGAGTACGTCTTGAGCGGGATGCGCATCTGCAGTTCCGACATCAGTTGGATCTCGATCGGACGCAGCACCGCCTTGGTCCAGACCGAGATGTGGCTATCGCCGCGATGCTCTCGCAGCATGTCGCAGAGGCGCCAGAGCTGGCCGACCGGATCGGTAGGAAACAGCAAGGATTTGAGCCCGCTAAACAACGCATGGCCGGCACCCTCGGCGACGGCGAGGCCGCGCTGCAAGAGCTCGACCGCGCGTTCGAGTTGCGCCGGGTCGGGCTCGCCGAGGAGCCGGCGCAACGACGCGACAGCGCCTTCGTATCGAGCTTGGAGCAACGCCCCCGGCTCGACAACGGCCCAACCCGCATCGACGGCCGGCACGACGATGACGGGACTGAAGACGCCGAACGCCGACGTGACGAGCAGTCCGCTCGGCTTGCCGAGAGATGCGCCGCGGCTGCAGAAGTACCCTGAACCGTAGCCCGCGAGTCCGAGCCCGGCGTAGGCCTTGTGCGCCTCCGGCGCAAAGTAGACATTGGCACCGATCGGCTCGCAGACGTTTCGAATGGTGCGCGTGCGCTCGTCCATGTTCGTCCTCGCTGTGTCCTGTCGTGTGAGTGGCAGCGTACGGTTGCACGACGCGGCGCGCCAGATAGCGGGAGGCGAGACGCGGGAGATGGAAGATTGGTTACGTTACGAAAATTGGGTGCGAGATGCCGGGTGTTTCTCGCGGTGACGATACACTTGTCCGCATGACACGGATAACGCTCCTGCCGCTCGATGTCACCGTCGATGCCGGTGAGGGAAGCAGCGTAATGGGCGCGGCACAGGATGCCGGCTACTACTGGCCGACAACGTGCGGCGGCGAGGGCCGCTGCACGACCTGCGCGTGCGAGGTGATCGAAGGGACGGCATCGCTGAGCGCAATGGGGCGAGCCGAGTCGCGATCGCTTGTGGAGGAACGTGGCAAGCGCGTCCTCACGACGAACATTCGCCTGGCTTGCCAGGCGCGCATCGTCGGCGACG
>JBBSDV010000203.1:0-5166 GCA_038240335.1 Dehalococcoidia bacterium | reverse complement strand
GGATGGATCATCCCCGAGCCCTTCGCAACGCCGGCGATCGTGTACGTCTTGCCGGCGGCTCGAAACGTGGCGGCGACGGTCTTCGCGTGCGTGTCGGTCGTCATGATCGCGCGTGCGAACGCGTGTCCGGCGTCGGCGCCAGAGCGCAGCTCGATGCGGGCAGCGGCAGTGCGAATTTTGTCGATGGGCAGCGGCCGGCCGATGACGCCGGTGCTGCCGACGAGCATCTCGCTTGCGTCGGCGTCGATGCGATCCGCTGCCAGAACGCACATTTCATTTGCATTTGCGATGCCGGTTGCGCCGGTCGCGACGTTCGAGATGCCGGCGTTGACGATGATGCCTCGCGCCCGGCCGTTGCGCGCGTGCTGCTGCGAGACGATCACGGCGGCGCCCTTCACTGTACTGCGGGTGAACACAGCGGCGACCGTCGCCGGCATCTCCGACGCGAGGATGCCGAGATCGAGTTTGTCATCGCCGGCGGTCTTGATGCCGGCGTACACGGCGCCGGCGACGAACCCGCGCGGGCTTGTAGCGCTGCCGCCGTCGATCATGCTGATAGTCGCGCGAGATCGCGACGGCGAAGCGGAACTGCGCGTCGACGCGCGTCGCGCCGTCACTATGGGAAGAGCGCGAGCGACTGCAGGCCGCTCGTCTCGGACAAGCCGAGCATGATGTTCATGCATTGTACTGCCGCGCCGGCGGCGCCTTTGCCGAGGTTGTCGAGCGCGCTCGCAACGACGATCCGGCCCGTGCGCAGATCCACGCTCGGATGCACGATGCAGTAGTTTGTGCCGGCGACGTGCTTCGTCGACGGCGGAGCGGTGGCAATGTGGACGAACGGCGCATCGGCGTAGAACTCGCGATACAGCCGCATCAGCTGCACACGATCGATCCCTGAGGTATCTCGCGCCGTTGCGTAACAGGTGCTGAGGATGCCGCGCGTCATCGGGATGTAGTGCGGGACGAACGTGATCCGCGGGCAACCGACGGTACTGACGCCGCCGAGTTCCTGCGTCATCTCCGGTGTATGGCGATGCCCGTCGAGCGCGTAGGGCGCCACATTTTCGTCGGCCTCAGAGAAATGTACGCTGAGCCCGAGCGTTCGGCCGGCGCCCGACAGCCCGGTCTTCGTATCGGCGATGACGTCCGGCTCGATCAGGCCGGTGGCGAAGAGCGGTGCGAGCGCGAGTATGACGCCGGTGGAGTGACATCCCGGCGTCGCGGTGAGTTTCGTCGCTGCGATCTCTTTTCGATGCAGCTCCGGCAGGCCGAAGATGGCGCGATCGAGCAGCTCCGGCACGGGATGCGTGACGTTGTAGAGCGCCTCGTACTCGTCGACGCGCTTCAACCGAAAGTCGGCGCTCAGATCGACGACTGGCACGCCGGCGTTGATCAGTGGAGCGAGCTGTTCGGCCGCCGCTGCGTGCGGCAAGGCCGAGAACACGAGATCGACATCGTCGAGCGAGTCGGTAATCGGCAGGTCGAGTGCCCAGAGATGGGGGAAGATCTCGGGCAGGCGCTTGCCAACCGCGCTCCGGCCCGTCACGCCCACCAAATCCACATCTGGATGGCCGTGGAGGAGGCGCGCCAGCTCGCTCCCAGCGTAGCCCGTGACATTAAGAATGCCGACCTTCGTCATATCGCAAAGGGTAGCGGATGTTCGTTCATTGTTCGTAGTTGTGTCGTTGTGCATCCGGCTGAGCGCTTCGGGTCGTATCACAGTGCGTGCCGGCGGGCGGGGCGGCTGCGGGCGCGACTTGCTATCGTTGCGGGGCTGGGGGTTCGAGGAAGGATCAGTACGAATGCAATGGATGATGTTTGGCGCGCTTGCCGCGGCGGCGATGCTGGCCGCATGCGGCGGCAGTAGCAAATCGAGCACGAGTCCTACGACCTCGGCATCGACCGCCGGAGCAACGCGTACGGTTGCCGCCACCGCGGCCGGCACCGGAACTGCGGTGAGCCCCGCGCCTACGACAGCAAGCTCGAGTGCTACGGCAGCAACAACGCCGAGCGCAGCGACGACACCGCCAGGGGGGAAGAAGATGTACTCCGCCGCACCACCAATGACGATCGATCAGAACAAGCAATATTTCGCGACGATCAAGATGGACATCGGCGACATCCGGCTGGAGCTCTTCCCGAAGGATGCTCCGCAGCACGTCAACAACTTTGTCTTTCTGGCGCGTGAGGGGTTTTACGACGGCCTCACGTTTCACCGCGTGATCCCTGGCTTCGTCGCACAAGCGGGAGACCCGAAGGGAAACGGCAGCGGCGGTCCCGGCTACACCATTCCCGACGAGGTGAACTCGCATAAGTTCCTTGATGGCTCGCTCGGGATGGCAAAAACGAACGCGCCGAATTCCGCTGGCAGCCAGTGGTTCATCGACTATGCGCCGCAGACCGCACTCGACGGCAAGTACACCGTCTTCGGCCAACTCGTTTCCGGTCGCGACGTGCTCGACAAAATCCTGCCGCGCGACCCCGCGACGGCGACGACGCCGGGCACGAAGATCAATACGATCGTCATCGAGGAGCAGTAGGGACGCGTGGATCCGGAACGAGCACCCGCGGCGAAGAAGTTGTTGCAATCGCGTCGTCTGCTCACGACCGTGGCCGCGTTGCTGGTGATGCTGAGCGCCGCCTGCGGCGGTGGCGGAAAGAGCGCGAACAACGGCGCGCCGGTGCTCGCCGGAACGGAGATACCGACCGTATCGCCGGTACCGGCGACGGTGGCATCGTGCGCGCCGCCGCAGCAGCTGGCACTGCCGGCAAACTTTCCCCGCGAGATCACCGTGCCGCCGGACTACGTCATCTGGAGCGTCGAGACGACGCCGCACCTGCGCGTCGTCGGGCGCGTGACACCGCCGGCCAGTCCCACGTCTGAAGTGCCAAAGGGCGTCGTCGCCGACGCGATTCTGGCCGAAGCTACGGCGGGCGGCTGGCAGTTGAGGCTGCATCAGGGTCCCGAAGCGCTGGACTACGACTTCACACTTCCCGACGGACGGGAGGGGAACTTCACGTCGGGCACGGCGCCCGGCTGTCCGGGCCAGGTGATCCTCACGTTCGATGCGAACTGGGTCACCGGTTAGCGCAGCCGCGATTGCGTTGGGCGTGAGCGCGGTGAACGACGCGTGAAGCGTGTTCCGCAACGTCATAGACAGAGCGAAGGAGGCGCGAGGATGGCTGCCGACAACGTGACACATGACTACGTGACCGTGAACGGCGTCAAGCTCCACTACGTGCGGCAGGGTTCGGGCGAGCCGTTGCTGCTGATTCATGGCTGGCCAGGATTCTGGTACGAGTGGCATATGAACATCGATGCACTGGCCGAGCATTTCACCGTGATCGTGCCGGACATGCGCGGCTTCGCTTACTCCGACAAGCCCGAGCTTGCGCCGGAAGTCGGCTACACCGACACGGCGTTCGCGGAGGACATCAAGGGCCTCGTCGATTACTTTCATTTCGACAATGTGCGCATCGTCTCGCACGATTTCGGCGCGGTATGGGTGCAGCGTTTCGCGCGCATGTATCCCGAGCGCCTGCACAAGCTGATGTTGTTCGACCCGCCGTACCCGGGCATCGGCGCGCGCTGGTTCCAGCTGCCGCATGTGTTCAACGTCTGGTACCAGATCTTCCACCAGCAGCCCTGGGCCGAGGATCTTGTCGGATCGAGCCGCGAGGCCACGCGAATCTACATCAGCCACTTCCTCTCGGCATGGTCGGCGAACAAAGACCTCTGGACCGAGGACGAGATCGATGCCTACGTGGAGGCATATTCGCAGCCGGGCGCGCTGCGCGGCGGGTTCAATTGCTATCGCGCTACGATGCGCGGCGGGATGCAATCGACGGGCGACCTGACTATCAAGACGCCGACGATGGTGCTCTGGGGAGACAGTGATTCGATCCTGCCGTTCGATTGGTCGGACAACCTGCCGCAGTTCTTCCCGAACCTCACTCTCAAGAAGATCGAGGGCGCCGGGCATTTCATGATGCGCGAAGTGCCGGACCGCGTGAATGCCGAGATCCTCGCGTTCATGCGCGGGTAGCAGTCTCGTCTGTCGTTTGTCGTTCGCGGTTCGTAGTCCAAGGGACCGGATCGAAGCGAGTGCTCGCTGTCACGAATGAAGGCTCTTGATGAACGCGTCTGACGTGCGAGCGATCTGCGGCGTGTTCGATCTCGGCGATCCGATCGCAGCGCCGACGGCGGTCAACGGCGGGCTGGTCAACCGGATGTGGCGCGTCGAGACAACGCGCGGCGCCTTCGCCGTCAAGGAGATGAACCTTGGGCTTAATGACTTCGAAGCCTCGCTGCCGCGAGCGTTCCGGCTCGAACAAGCGGCGTTCGCTGCCGGCGTGCCCATGCCGCGTCCGATCCCTGTTGCCGGCACCGGTCGTTGTTGCGCCGATATACCGGGTGCCGGCGACCGGCTGACGGCCGTTCGAGTCCACGCGTGGGTCGAGGGCGCGCAACTCGAGAACAGCACCCGCCATCCGGCGGAGACTGCGGCGCGTAGCGGGCAAATTCTTGCACAGATCCACGCGCTCCGGATGAAGGCGGATGTCTCGCCGGCCGTCGTGCTCGGCGTGATCGGCGGCGAGCATTGGGCGTTGCTCGCCGAGCGTGCGGAACGCTCCGGCTGTTGGTGGACGGACGAACTCCGCAACCTGCTGCCGGTCCTGGCCGACCTCGAAGCGTACGTGGTAGCCGCGCGCGGTGACCCGACCGAACTCCTGCTGAGCCACCGCGACTCCGACCCGAAGAATTTCCTGCGAACGGCGGAAGGCGACCTGCTGCTCGTCGATTGGGACACGGCGGGCCCGGTCAACCCCCGGCATGATCTAGCGAACCAGGCACTCGTCTGGGCTGGCCTGCATCTCGGCGATCCTGACCCGCTCGTCGCCCGCGCGGTCGTCGAGGCATACCGGCGCAACGACGGGTTGGCCGAGACGTTCCGGCACACTGATCTCGCCGAGACGTTTCGACAGCGGCTCGCGTGGGTTCGTTTCAACGTGCGCCGCGCACTGGGAGAGCTCCGTCGCGATGAGACCGATCGGCGTGCGGGCGAGAACGTGATCCGGCGGAATGTCTCGGAACTGCCGCGCTTCGCACGCTCGATCGATCAGTGGCTTGACGAGCTGGGTGAGTAGGATCTCGCTTGTGATGAT
>JBBSDV010000202.1:0-5217 GCA_038240335.1 Dehalococcoidia bacterium | reverse complement strand
CGGTCGCGGCTGGTTCGAGGCCGCCATGTCGACCGGCGACGTGCCGTATTACCCGCCGCCGCAACTCGAGGCTGAGCCAGTCCTCACACCCGCCGAGGCAGCGGAAAAGCAGCGCGCGCGGTACCGCACCTTGTTCGGCGCGTTTATGGATAAGTAGGACTAGCGTCGTGGCGGCGTTGCACGCACAGCCCATGGAAGCGCGAGAGCCAGGACAGAACGCCCCGACTCTCGCTTGGCATCGAAGCACGCGATTCCGCTAGCGGCCGTCGATCTCCCCCTGCATCCACGGGTCGGCAACAGTATCCCGGGGTCGCGACGCTTGCGTTCAACCGCACTCACGGACACAGCGTGACAACATACCCGAAGACCGTCGGGCCTGACATAATCGCAAGATCCGTCGCGTTGACGACATCGTTGCCGTCTTGGTCTTCGCGGCGCCCATGCTCGTTGATGTGCTGCGAAGTCAAGGCGAGGTCGACGGCCCCGATGTGCCCGTCGCCGTTCACATCCGCTCTCATGATCGCGCAATACGCGAGCGGGTTCTTGCTCATGCCCTGCTCCTGCACGTCGGTGTAGCTGTCGCCGTCATCGTCGGGGTCGCAGGCATCACCCAGCCCGTCTGGCCCACCGTGGAGGAACGCGAAATTGTTCCCGTCGGTGTTCAGCTGGTTCGCATTCGCCGTCGTCGGGCAGTTGTCGGAGACGTTCGCCACCCCGTCCCCATCCAGATCCGTCGGCGTCGCCGTCGCCGTAAAGGTCGCCGTCGATGTCGGTGTCCACGTCGGCGTAGGTGTGCGGGTCGGCGTCCGTGTCGGTGTTCGGGTCGGCGTTCGCGTCGGCGTGTTCGTCGGCGTATACGTCCCGAAGCCGGAACTCTCGCCACCTATGTTGTAGATGTAGGCGAGACCGCCGGGGAAGCTCCCGTCGCAAACCCACGGGCCGCCTTTGTCTTCTGCTGTTGGTCTGAGGTCTGCCGGCCACTGCGCCTGCCAAGGCGCGTAGTTGTACGCCATGATCGTTCGGCGACCAGTATCGGGGCATATACCGAAGTACCCGCCCGCGAATGGGTCTCCGACCTGAACGGTTGGGTGATCGAGGCCGAGGACGTGACCTAGCTCATGAGCGATCGTCCCCGTGCTATTTGGTTGGTTGGAGTTTAGACACACGGTCGAATGCTTGAACGGCAGGCCGGGTGCCTGGCCCCAGAACCCATTGTCATCGAGACCGACCGGCTGATCGGTGATGTCGGTGACGATCGTGGAAGCAAACGCGAGATTTGCATCCGGCCTTCCCGAAAGGTCTGGGTCGAATATCTTCAAACATGCAAGAGTGTGGTAGAGGGCGTCAGAACCCGTGAAGACCGAAGTATTGCCTCGATCCATAACTTCCGCTCCCGTTTGTACCTCGGAGACGTCGGTTGTGTTGCGCAACCACCAGACGTTTTCATAATGGAGGGCACGCCAGCTATCGATTGCATCAGTCGCCGCGAAATAACTGGTAGACGAGGGGTTCACGTAGACATTGACCCATCCAAGGTCATTGCCGATACCGTCGTAGCCAATGCCCTGTTCATGTGGCCACGCATGGTTCGCTTCGAGCCTCTTGACCGTCAAGTGTGCGCCAAAATGAATCCTATACTGACCAGCACAGCGACCACGAACAACTGAAGGACGCGAGGTTGGCTGAAATTCATTGCGCTACCGCCGTTGCCGCCGGGGCCGCAACGATCTGGCCCGCGAGATTAGCGGTTGGATGCTCGATGGGACGGTCGGTCTTCCAAGGCTCTGCGCCAAGATCGATATCAGGTTGCCCGGAGACAGCGAGCCGAAAGTCAACCTCGGAACCGTCCCTTCCGCAGCCCGGCGTGATCGTGTCGGGATCGACGACGACCACGTACGACCATGTGCTTTCGTCAAAAAACGTCTTTAGTTGCATGCCGCATACTTGACCGTCGATATACGGTACGACCTCGCGCGGCGCGAAGGGGCCGGGGTCATGCGCTATTGAGCCACGATACTCCCCGAAGGCAGGACCGACGACCAATCTCACGGGATATTGTATTCCGGGCTCCCAAACCACGTTGTCGTTGAGCGCGCGGCCGTTGATGGTGATCATGACGGGCGATCCCGGTGTGCCGCATCCTGACTGCAGCGCATCAGATGCGATCTCCACTGTGAAGAACGGAAATGGGTCGGGATGAGGAGAACGCTCAGAAAACGTCCGGCCGCGACCACAGACCTGGCCATTGATGTAGGCAACAATCTCGCCCGCCGCCGGACGCGCGTCAACCCAAATCACGCCACCGAAGCCCATCGCCTCCGCGTCCGACGATGGTGTCGCAAGCAACACCGTTGGAATCGCTGTGGCGGCGGCGGTCGGCTCCAGCGATGCAACTTGGAGTGTCGGCGTCTCCGCCGGCGCGAACGTTGCGCTCGCAACCGGCGCAACTGTCGCCACTAACGGCGCGACGGCGGCGATCGTCGGCGTGTCCGCTGGCGGCGTCGCTTGCACCATGCTCGCCGCCGTCGGCGTGCCCGGCGCCCGTGTCGGAACGGGCGTCGGCGAGCCGCAGATCGGGGCCGCCGTCACGAACGTCGCGACGACGGCGACCACGGCGTACAGCCGAAGCCGCCGCCCTGCTGTTAGACGGCGCACAAGATGCTGCATCGCAACCCACCTCCCGCTGCGTACTCGCCAGTGAACCGATAGTACGTTTTTTTTTTCGCTCTTCAAGGGCGTAAGCGAACATAGCAGCATTCTTTTCCAAACTGGTGCGCCGGCGTCGACGCACCTGCCGCGCGAGCCGCCGCGTGCGAACGGCGAACCCATCGCGAGGGGCGTCAGCATCCACCCTTCGCGTCCTTCGCGCCTTCGCGGTGAAACCAAATGGGACCGTCGCGAACCCCATGTCGTCACACGTAACGTGATACCGGCCAGGTCGTCACCGAGCGCAGAGGTTCTGTTCGCGGCGATCGTTGGCTATGATAATCCCCGACTGGTGGTGGTCTCCAACCCGGCCGCACGCCGCCGCGTCGGCGTAGCGCAACAGCTCGATGCACGTAAGAAAGAGGTGAGGCGATGAAAGCAGCCGTCTTCCGCGCACCGAAGCAGCCCCTGACCATCGAAGATGTCGCTATCGACAAGCCGCAGTCGCGCGAGGTGCTCATCCGCACCGTTGCTTGCGGCGTCTGCCACAGCGACCTCCACTTCGCCGAGGGCCTCTACCCGATGGCGTCGCCATCGATTCTCGGTCACGAGCCCGCCGGCATCGTCGAGGCTGTCGGCGACCAGGTGACGTACGTGAAGCCGGGCGATCACGTCATCGCCTGTCTCTCCGTCTTCTGTGGCAACTGCCAGTACTGCCTCACCGGCCGCCCGTTCCTCTGCTCGAAAGGCCCGACTCGCCGCACGCCATCCGAGCCGCCCCGGCTCTCGCAGAACGGCGAGCCGGTGTACCAGGCGCTCGATCTGTCCGCCTTCGCCGAGCAGATGCTGCTGCACGAGAACGCCGTCGTCAAGATCCGCGACGACATGCCGCTCGATCGCGCAGCGCTCATCGGCTGCGGCGTAATGACGGGCGTCGGCGCTGTGCTCAACACCGCGCGCGTCCCCGCCGGCTCGTCCGTGGCCGTCTTTGGCTGCGGCGGCGTCGGGCTCGCCGCCATCCAGGGCGCGCGCATCGCCGGCGCGCTGCAGATCATCGCCATCGACGGCGTGGCGTCGAAGCTCGCGCTCGCCCTCGAGCTGGGTGCGACCCACACGATCGACGCATCGAAGGGTGACGCGGCGGCTGCCGTGCGCGAGCTCACCGGCGGCGGCGTCGAGTACTCGTTCGAGGCGATCGGCCTGAAGATCACGGCCGAGCAGTCGTTCAACTGCCTCGCTCCCGGCGGCACGGCCACGGTCATCGGCATGATCCCGGTCGGCCAGAAGGTCGAGCTCGATGGCTATCAGTTCCTGTCCGAGAAGAAGATCCAGGGAAGCAGCATGGGGTCGAATCGCTTTCGCGTCGACATGCCGCGCTACATCGACTTTTACCTGCAGGGCCGCCTCAAGCTCGACGAGATGATCAGCCGCAAGGGCCGGCTCGAGGACGTGAACGAAGCCTTCCGCGCGATGAAGGCCGGCGAAGTCGCGCGCACCGTGCTGATGTTTGACTAGACCTTCGTCGTCGCGCGCTCAGATAGAGCCTCTCCAATGAGTGACTGGCAGCGCGTCCTACGCTTGACTTTTAGGACATGCGTTCTATACTGCCGATAACCCTCTTCGACAGCAGGTTGGCTGCCGCCCGCTCCCACGGGCGAGGGTGCATCTCCCAAATCGGAGCCAGCTCATGCGTCTGGCATGCATCACTGTCCCCAATTTCCGGATCGCCCTGGAGCGCGAGCGTGATCCGATGCTGGCGCGGCGTTCGGTCGCCATCGGCGAGTTGCCGCCGGGCGAAAACGCGATCATCGATTGCTCTCCCGAGGCAGCGGCCGGCGGCATCCGCACTGGCATGCCGCTCCGCGACGCCCGCACGCTCGTGCCGGAACTCGCGCTGCTCGCCCCCGATCCTGTGTTCTATGGCCGTTCGTTCGAGACAATGCTCGCCGCCATCGAGGATGCGGAGCCGTTCGTCGAGCCGGGCGATCCCGGCATCGCGTTCGCGGCGATCGACCCCCAGGCCGGCGACGAGATGCAGCAGCAAGCGGCGATGCGCCTCGTGCAGGCGGTGCGAGAGAGTACCGGCGTCGTCGCCAGCGCCGGCGTCGGCGAGGGCAAGTTCATCGCCTGGATCGCTGCTACCGTGAGCGCTCCCGGCGATATCACCGTCGTCCCGGCATCACGCGAGCAGGCGTTCGTTGCGCCGCTCAGCACGTCGTTCTTGCCCGTGGCATACGAGACGCACCGCAAGCTCGCGCTGTATGCCTTGCCGACGATCGGCGCCGTCGCCGAGCTGCCGATCGGCGCCGTGCAGGCGCAATTCGGCCGCGAGGGACGGCGGCTCTGGGAGCTCGTGCGCGGCATCGATCCGACGCCCTTCCGGCCGCGCGAACGCAACGAGCCTGTCACCGGCACGCTGCCGATGCCATCACCGACGGTACACACGGGTGCACTGCTGATCGCCGCCCAACAGCTCGTCGGGCAGCTGCTGCAGCGGCCGGCGATGCGCTTCCGCCAGGTGCGTCAGCTACGCCTGCGGTTGATCCTGCTCGATCGCGGCAGCTGGGAGCG
>JBBSDV010000201.1:0-5238 GCA_038240335.1 Dehalococcoidia bacterium | reverse complement strand
GCGCCGAACAAGGTGCGGTACCGCGCGCGCTGCTTTTCCGCTGCCTCGGCGGGTGTGAGGACTGGCTCAGCCTCGAGTTGCGGCGGCGGGTAATACGGCACGTCGCCGGTCGACATGGCGGCCTCGAACCAGCCGCGACCGACGTTTTGGCCAGGGTCGTAGATTGCCCACGCCTGACGCCGATACGTCCAACTCTCGGGCCGGAGGAGCTGCGCCGCAGCGATGTACGGCGCGGCGGCCTCCTTCTGTCCCCGCTCGACGAGGTATTCGCCGAGCCGGAAGTTGGCGGCGGCGAGCGCATCATCGGCATCCGGCGCATGTTGACGTTCGGCGCGCTCGTCGGGCTGGAGCGCGTAGGCGCTGTCCGCCCCGTTGCGCGCCCAGTCGCGGAGCGCGTCGAGATACGCCGTCTCGCCGACGCCGAGAATATCGGCCATCCCCTTGCTCGAGGCTGGTGTTTCGGCGGGCCGGACGATAACGCCGTTCTCGTCGATCCAAACGGCCGACGGGACGTTCACCATCTGATAGAGGTCGGCGACGACGTGGCGCTGATCGATCAGGGACGGGTGCGTCGGCTTCGCCCGCTCGATCGCCTCGCGCGCCGCGTCGGCGCCGCTGCTATCGAGCGCGATGGTGATGACTTCGAAGTTCTGATCCTTCAGTTCTTCCCGCAGCGACTGCCAGACCGGCAGTTCAAAACGGCAGCCTCACCACGAGGCCCACGCGACCATGAAGACCTTCTTGCCGCGCTGGTCCGAGAGCCTGTGGATGCGGCCGCTGAGGTCGGGCAGGGCGAAGTCGGGCGCCTCGAACGACGACATGCGCTGCCGACGATCCGGCACGCTCTCGCCGAAACTCCACGTGCTGGTCGCGGCATCGTGCAGCACGGGCATGTCGAGCACCCGGGCAAGTTCAGCGAGATTGAATCGCACGTCGCCGGCATCGTCCTGAACGAAGCGCTCGCGTGAAGCCGCTGGCAGCGGCACGCAGACGTCGCCGAGGCACGCGCCTTCCGGCTTCAGTTGCCAGCCGCTTGCGCGTTCGAGATCGTCGAGCCGAAGCCACAGGTCATCGACCGTCGCTTCGGCGTCTTCGACGATCGTGTCGTTCGGCCCGTAGAGTACCGTCTGGGTCATCGTGCTCGCCTCCGATTGTTCCATGCGCTCTACGATACGCTGAACGTCAGTGGTATGGGTAGCAGCGGCCGTGCCCAGCGCCGCGTCACCGCTCGCGTGCTTGTAAAACGGTGCTTTGGTGCGTAACGAGACTCCCTGGTCGGCGTTATCCGGCTTTCTCGCCTCATTCGCCGTGTCCGCTCGCGAGTACCCGGACACAGGTTATGGAACGAGAGAAGTTTCGGGAGACACCCCCGAAACCCCCGGCAGAGGCGCTGCGCCCTCTCTGCACTCCGGCTTCCCAGACGGGCGATGTGATTCGAGCCGTGCGCCGGATACGGCACTCGGATCGAACCACATTTCAGAATCACGTCAAAATCACCGCGAACGCAAGTAGAATGCTGCACATCTCCACTGCCGTCACTGCGCGCCTGCGTCGCGCAGGAATCGTAAGCCACACGCTCGGGGGCTCCGAGTTATGCGGCGCCGATGTCCGGCTTCCAACGCCGGTCTTCCCGGTGCGCTGCGTTTCGCTTGCGAGCGCGAAGCGGTCACTGTAGGCTCGAACAAACGCACGTGGACGCGAAATCGGCCGGAGTGCCTGTTGCCCTCGATCACCCTCGTCCCGCACAAGGTATCGTCGCGCTTCACCGACCCGATCGTGTCGCCGCTCGCGGCGCTCGGCGTGACGCCAAACATGATCTCGGTGTTCGGCTTCGGCGGAAACGTCGCGGCCGCAGTACTTGCGGCCGGCGGCTATTTCCCCTGGGCAGGCGTTGTGATGCTCGTAGCGAGCGCGCTCGACCTGCTCGACGGCGCCCTCGCGCGGAAAACAGGCACGGTGAGTACGTTCGGTGCGGTCTTCGATTCGGTGCTCGACCGGCTCTCGGAGGCCGCCGTGCTCGGCGGCCTGCTCTTCCACTACACGCAGACAGGCGGCCACACGCAGGAAGTCGTGCTTTGCTACGCGGCGATCGTCGGGTCGATCATGGTGAGCTACGTACGGGCGCGCGCCGAGGGCGAAGGCCTGGCACTGCGCGAAGGTCTCTTCACGCGTGCGGAGCGGGTCATCCTCCTCTCGGGGGCGCTGATCATCGGCCACGGCATCGTGGTGTATGCGCTCTGGGTATTGGCCGTGCTCTCGCACCTGACGGCGGCGCAGCGCGTGTTCGCCGTATGGCAACGATTCCGGCCGAGCCCACGATGATCTACAGCGGTATCGGGGTCATCGACACCCAAGACGGTGGCGACGCATGAGTGCAACCGCCGTCGCGGAGCCATACACCCCGGCCACCCGTACGCGATCGAGCAGCGGTATCAGTCGCGTGTTCGAAATCGATCTCTCCCAGCCGATCGCGTTCGTTGCGCTGGCCATCGCCTTCGTCGCGAGCCGGGCGCCGTTCATCAACATCGGCTACGGGACGGATCCCGACGCGTGGCGCGTTGCCCAATCCGGGTACTGGCTATGGGACAACCACGAATTCTTCCCGTCGCGCTTGCCGGGCTATCCAATCCCCGAGTTCGCAAGCGCGGCCGTGATCAAGGGTGGCTGGCTGGCGACCAACTCATTGACGGTGCTCGTGTCGCTCATCGGCGTCTGGTTCTTCGCACGCATCGTGCGCGAGCTGGAGCTGCCGAACCGTGGACTGATCGTCGTCGGCTTCGCGTTCACGCCGCTGCTGTGGATCAACAGCATGACGACGATGGACTACATGTGGGCGCTGACGTTCATCCTCGGCAGCTACTACTTTCTGATCAAGGAGCAGACCGGCTGGGCGGCGCTGTTGCTCGGCTGCGCCGCGGCGTCGCGCTCGACCTCGCTGCTGATGATCGTGCCGTTCCTCGTCTACCTCTGGCGCGACGGGCGCGGGGACGAGACGCGAGACTTCGTCGTCTGGACGCTCGCCGTGCCGGTCGTTGCCTACTTGCCGATCGCGTGGCGATATGGGGCGGGATTCCTCACCTTCTACGACGCGAAGGTGGGCTACCTGAATGTCCTGCGGTTGCTCGGCAAGGATTGCCTCGGCCTGATCGGCGCCACGGGCGTGATCGTGGCGAGCGCGATCTCGCTGCCGCGGCTGATTAAGCTGCCGCGCGATTTCGTGCGCGACAAAAATGTCTCGGTATGGGTGATCGCTATCGTGATCGCGCTCGCGGTCTTCAGCCGCCTTCCGCACGAGGCGGCATATCTCATACCGCTGTATCCGTTCGGATTCTTCATCATGGCGAGGTATTTTCAGCGCTTCGTGCTTCTCGGGGCAGTTTCGCTGATCGTCTTCGCCGGGTTCGTCGACCTCACCTCCCCGGGCGACAACATCAATCAGCGCGCGTTCACCCACGCCCACCTCGGACAGGGTCTGTTGCTCTCGAATCGCGACACGATGAAGGCACAGATCCAGTTCGTCCACGATATCGAGAACGCGGATATTCCCGACAACAGCGTGATCAGCCTCGGCTTCGTCTTCCCCGAGTTTGCCGTGCTGAATCGCGACAGGCTCCAACCGGGCCTGCTCGAGGAAGACACGAGCTCGATCAGCCAGTTGAGCGACAAGGGTAAATCGGAGGACGTCGCTCACAAGAAGATCTATGTATGGCTGCTCAGCTATGCGGATTACGAGAAGTACAAGGCGCAGGGGTATGGCTTCTACTACACGCAGGACGCCGGGCGGAGCACGGCTGCGCTCTACGGCTACCGGCCCGGCATCGTCGGGGAGAAGCTGATCGACGTCGGCCGCGGCCCGTCAGGGAACTCCGGCGCCGCGCGCACGGATCGATGACGCCGGCGGCTAACCTCGGCAGCGATACGGACGACGAGCGCGCGCACCTCGCTCACCAATACAGCGATGCCGAGAAGCTGCGCATCCGGATCGAGAGCCACCGGCGATACAGCGAGCGTGACGGCGATTTCTTCGATTGGATGCTGCCGCACATCGCTCCCGAACCCGACCTGGAGCTGCTCGATGTCGGATGCGGTCCCGGCCCATACCACTCGAGGCTGGCGGCCACGGGAATGCAGGTCGTCGGCGTCGATCAGTCTGCCGGGATGGCGCTTGAGGTACTCGCGCAAGCGCGGCGGCTGCGCCTCGACGTGGCCGCGATTCGCAGTGATGCTGCGTATCTGCCATTCGCGGCGGCGTCGTTCGATCGCGTGATGGCAAACCACATGTTGTACTACGTCAAGGATCAGCAGTCCGTGCTCGGCGATATGCGGCGCCTACTTCGCCCCGGCGGACGCATCGTGCTCGCGACGAATGCCGCAGACAGCTACGCGGCGCTATCAATGCTGCACGAATCGGCGGCGCGCGCGCTTGGATACGTCCCCGCAGCACGAGACGCGGCGAGCTTCACGCTCAGCGATCTGCCGCTGGTCCGGTCCGTGTTCCCATCGGCCGTCCTGCACGTGCGTGATGATGCGTTCGTCTTTCCCGACGCGCTGTCCGCAATTGAGTATTACGCGAGCGGGCCCGTGGACGTGCTCACGCCGCGTGTCGTGGACGGCAGCCATCGCCAGCCACTGATCACCGCCGTGCGCCGCGAGATCGAGTCGATCATCGAGCGAGAGGGCGCGTTTCGCGTAGCCAAGAGCGCCGGCTGCTTCGTGGCAACCATCTAACCTGACGCCCGGACCAGAGGACACGCATACGGACGATACACGAACGGCATGCTCGTACGCCCGGCCGATAGCCCTCCCGTGCGAAGCTGACGACGGAGGTGATGATGACCACATTATTGATCCCGCTCGATCGCTCTGCTGCATCGCAAGCGGCGCTACCCGTGGCCGAATGGCTCGCGCGCGGCCTGCGTGCCGACGTCGTGCTGCTGTCCATCGGAGAACTGGCGGAGACGTCGACCCAGGCAGCGGAAGGAGATGCGGAGAAGGCTCGCGTGTTCGAGTCGGCGATGCCGCATTTCAAGGGGCTGACCGTCCGGTGCCGCAGTGAGACCGCCGAGGGTCCGGCGGCAGCGATCCTTCGCACCGTCGATGAGGAGCACATTGACCTCGTCGTCATGTCGACACACGGCAAGGCGGGGACCACGCAGGTCGCACGCGAAGAGATCGCCGACGAAGTGATCGACGCGGGCGTCGTGCCCGTGACCGTCGTGCGCTACCAGAACGAGGCAT
>JBBSDV010000200.1:0-5245 GCA_038240335.1 Dehalococcoidia bacterium | reverse complement strand
CGAGGGGCCGTTCGATCTCGTCCACGACAACCAGACACTGGGGTACGGCATCCTGGCGATGAAGAAGCTGCTCGGCCGGCCGGTCGTCGCCAGCCTCCATCACCCGCTGGCGATCGACAAGGCGAACAACCTCCGCGAGGCGAACAGCGTGCCGGCGCGCATCGCGAAGGAATTGTGGTTTCCATCCGGAATGCAGTCGCGTGTCGCCAACGGCATCGATATGGTGCTCACCGGCTCGCGCAACTCCGCGCAGTCGGTCAGCAAGTCGATGGGCATCCCGCTCGCGCACATCCGGCAGACGCCCTACGGCGTTGATCACGAGATCATGCGTCCGTTGCCCGATGCTGAACGCGAGCCCGGCACGGTCCTCTTCGTCGGCGATTCCGAAGACCGCAACAAGGGCGCCAAGTTCCTCATCGAGGCGTGCGCGCTACTGCAGCACGATATGGACTTCCGGCTGTTGTTCAAGGACAAGCAGCCGAAGGACATGACCGTCGTGCCGCCGCTCGTCTGGAAGCATGGGCTGCAGCGCTTCGTCGAGTACATCCCGCGGCTGAGCACCGACGAGCTCGTGCGGCTGTACAACAGCGCCCAGATCGTCGTGTCACCGTCGCTGTACGAGGGCTTCGGGCTGCCGGCCGCCGAGGCGATGGCCTGCGGCACGCCGGTGATCGCGACGACCGCCGGCGCCTTCCCTGAGTTCATCGAGGACGGCCGCACCGGCATCCTCGTGCCGCCCGGCGATCCCCTCGCGCTCGCGGCGGCGATCAAGATGCTGCTCGCCGACCCGGATCGCTGCGCGCGGATGGGCGCGGCGGCGAGCGAGCACATCCGTACCAATTTCACCTGGGAGCGCACGACGCGCATGACGGTCGATCTGTATCGTGAGGTGCTCGCCAGGCGGTAATGCTGGATGCTGGATCTTGGCCGTTACTCGCTGACCGATCAAAGCACGCGCTCGCGCGGTAATACGTCGGACTACATCTCCAGTTTCGCAACGGGGGAACGGCGGAGCACCCGAGAGCGTGCGGCCGCAAAGGAGCGGGAGTGCAGAGGGCGCAGCGCCTCTGCCGGGATTCGGGGGTGTCCCCCGATACTTCTTCTTCTCATAATCTGTATCCGGGTACGCAAGCGGACACGGCATCGCGCCGACCATGTGCGGCACGCGGCCTACCGAGCGACCGCGAAGCGAGCGCCCAGGCCGCAGGACGCGAACTAAGGAGCAGCATGCGCACGCACGAAGGCACATTCGAATCGACCGGCGGACGCATGCTCTTCGAGCGGGCGTGGCTGCCGGACGGCGCCGCGAGGGCGCGGCTGATCATCGTCCACGGCTATGCCGAGCACAGCGGCCGCTACGCGCACGTCGGCGCGTACTTCTCCGACCGCGGCTACGCGGTGCAGGCGCTCGATCTCCGCGGCCACGGCCGCTCGTCGGGCGAGCGCGTGCTCGTACGGTCGCTCAACGAGTACCTCGACGATCTCGATGCCTTCCTGCGCCACCTGGACGCGGCGGACGGCAACGCAGGCGTGCCGGCGTTCCTGCTCGGCCACAGCATGGGCGGCGCCATCGTCACGCTCGCGATGGTCACGCGCCGGCCGAAGTTCGACGGCCTGATCGTCAGCGCCGGTGTGCTGACTCCGGCGAGCGGGGTGCAGCGCGCTGTCTCGGCGATGCTGCGCGTCGTCGGCCGCGTCGCGCCCCGCGTGCGGCTCTTCACGCTCGATTCCACCACGGTGTCACGCGATCCGCAGGTCGTCGCGCTGTATGACTCCGATCCGCTGAACTATCGCGGCAAGATTCCGGCGGGCACAGCCGCCGCGATGACGCGCGCCGTAGCGCTGATCGTGAAGCGCGAACCTTCTATCGCGCTGCCGCTGCTGGTGCTGCACGGCAGCGCCGATCAGCTGACGAGCCCCGAAGGCAGCCGGATGCTCTACGAGCGCGCTTCGTCGGCGGACAAGATGCTGAAGGTGTACGAAGGGTTGTATCACGAGATCCTGAACGAACCGGAGCAGGCGCTCGTCATGGGCGACATCGCCTTCTGGCTCGACGCGCACGTCGAAGCGCTCGCGGTATCGACGAGCCGTCGGGATGTCTCTGTCTGACAGCGACTGCTGTTTTGCTTCCTGAAACGTCACGGTAGACGAGATGACCCTACGGACTTCGCTGATTGCGATGCATCGCGGTCTTGTTCGACGTTGCCTGCGAAGTTGCCTGCGAACGCGCCTCGCGCCACGTCGACCAGCTGCACAAGGGCGACGGCGGCGAAGGTGAGCAAGATCGGCAACAGCGGCAGCCGGTAGCGCGGCTCGCCGAAGAACACGATGTGCGTCGCGGTCCAGACGGCGAGCGTCATCCAGAGGAGCACAAGTTCGCGACGCCGCATGAACGTCGCCGGGACCGAAGCGATCGCCAGCACGAGTACCGCATATGCTGCAAGGTCGCAGAGGTCGCCGAGGCGCGCTGTGAGCGGCGGCGAGTCCCAGATCGGACGCGTGCCGAACGTCGACGCCCACACCATCGCATCCGAATCGGTCGTATACAGGTAGAACACCTTGCGCGCGCTCAGCTCGATCTCGCGCAGTGGATGCGTCGCGGCGTAACGAACGGCGCGGCGCGTCGCCAGGCTCTCGCTCGGCAGCGCGTCGCCGGGCGTCAGCGGCGGTACTGTCGCCCAGAGATCCGCCGGATAGACGTAGCGACCCGTCGAGTACGGCGCGTGCCCGATACGCAGGTTGTACCCGAGATTCTCGGAGACAAGCTTCGGCGAGCCGGTGCGAATGCTGTTCCAGGCGCTCACAGGAGCGAGCCAGAGTGCGACGCCAGCGAGCGCGATCGCCAGCGGCGCCAGCGGCAGGCGGTGACGGTCGTCGCCGCCGAACCAGAAGATTACCGCCGGCAAAAGGAGGACGGCCGCCGTCGGCCGGATGATGGCGGCATAGCCAAGCAGCAGGCCGAAGGCGAGCGCTTGCCGCGGCGCCGGCCGCGCGCCGGCATAGAGCAAAACGACCAGCGCCGCGGAGAACGCGAGTGTGAACAGCAGGTCGGAGTAATAGACGGACGACCAGACGATGTGCGCCGGATAGACGGCGGCGAGGGCGCCCGCCGTGATCGCGACGCGCCGGTCGAAGATTCGGCGAGCGAGGAGGTACACGAGCGGCACGGTCGCGGCGCCGGCGATCGCGTTAACGACCGTCCCGCTGATCACGGACGCGCCGAAGAGCTTGAAGAACGGCGCGAGGCTCAGCGAGTAGCCGACCGGCCAGCGCAGCGTCTGGGCGCCGCCCGGGCCGGCGACATGGCCGAGGCCGGTGATCTTCGTCGTCGTCAGTCCGTTGCCGCGCGCCAGGTTCGTCGCGGTCACGTAGTACCACTGCGGGTCGGAGAACGGTCCGAAGCCGGTATCGACTGTAAGCACCCACACGAGGCGAATGGCGAGTGCGCAGGCGAGCAACGCCCCGCACCAACGCACGTCGTTTCGGTCAAGCCGATGCTGCGTCCGGACGCTCATGCTACCTGCTCACGCCGTCCCTCGGCCGGTGAAACGAGGAGGATTGTGCTGAACGTGGCATCCTCCAGATCGGATCTCTGTATGGGGTGCGTGATCCTATCGCCGTACCGTCGCCGCGATCAAACGGTTCGCCTCCGCGCCACGCTGTTGCGCGTAGCTCGCGAGGAGGCGGGATCGTGGGCGGTGTGCGATCTGCTCCTATCATTCGCCGTGTCCGCTCGCGCGTACCCGGATAGAGACTATGAAATAAGAGAGAATCTTCGGGGGACACCCCCGAACCCCCGGCAGTCGTCGCGGCGACTGCACTCCCGCTTCATTCGGCCGGCTTCCCGCTTCCGCCTCTCGCTGCCCGCGTCCCGCTTGCGGCTTCTCGCGTCACGCTTCACGCTTCCCGCTTCCCGCTTCTCGCTTCCCGCTTCCCGCTTCCCGCTTCCCGCTTCCCGCTTCCCGCTTCCCGCTTCCCGCTTCACGCTTCACGCTTCCCGCTTCCAGGGAGCGGGCTAGGCGGCGTGATCGAGGGATTCGTCGTGGAGGGAGTCGAGGGTGAGCGCGCCGCCGCGGTGGAGGGCGGCGAGGGCGGCGGCGATGCGCGGGCTGAACTGTGATCCGGCGCAACGAACGATCTCGGCGACGGCCCAGTCGATCGAGTTGCCGGCGCGGTAGGGGCGGTCATTGGTGATCGCGTCAAGGGCGTCGGCGACGGAGACGATCGTCGCGACCTCCGGGATCGCGGCGCCGCGGAGGCCGTTGGGATAGCCGCTGCCATCCCACTTCTCGTGATGAGCGCGGGCGATCGTCGCCGCCAGCTCGAAGCCGGGGCGTTCCGACAGGAACTCGGCGCCCCAAACCGTGTGCTGCTTCATCTGCGCCCACTCCCCGCCGTTCAGCCGCGCCGGGCTGAGCAGGATCGATTCCGGGACGCGAATCTTGCCGATGTCGTGGAGCACCGCGGCGAGGCCGAGGGCGTCGACGTCCTCCTCCGGATAGCCGAGCTCGCGCGCGAGCATCGCCGTGATCACGCGCACGCGGCGAAGGTGGTGACCAGTCGTGTCGTCGTGCGCTTCGGCCGCGGCGGCGAGAAGGATCACGGTGTCGCCGCGAGCGTCCCGCAGGTGCTGGCTCGCCAACTCGAGATCGACGACGAGGGTCTCCATGCGGATGATCGCGGTCAGCTGATCGGCTACGGAAACGAGAAAGCGAGCGTCCCGGGCGTCGAGCGCGCCGCGCTGGCGGACGGCGACGGAGAGAATGCCGATGAATTCATCCTGCCAGAGCATCGGCACGATCAGCGCCGAGCGGACGTTCGCATCGCGAAGTAGTTGGCGCTGCCGGGCGTTGTAGTACGGCTGCGTCAGGAGGTCATCGATGATCATGGGCCGTCGTGTCTCGCGCAGCCGCTCGATCAGTTCGAGGTTCGGCGCGGCGCCTGTTTCTTCATCCCAGGCGTCGATCGATGCTTCGGAGAGGTGAGCAAAGGTGCTTGCGGACGGCGCGGCCGCCGTCTGTATCGCGAGATTAAAGCGGACGTCGTCGTAGCCGGCGCCGACGGACAGGCGGTGGGCGACCATCCGCAACTTCTCGTCGAGGCCGCCGGGCGACGTCAGCATCGGCACGATCTCGCCGATCATTCGCGCCGCCCGCTCGTCCGCCATGCCGTTGCGGATCAGCGAGGGGTTGTTGCCCGCGATGCGCTCGCGCTTCTCGGCGTACATGCTGCTGTCGGCGAGCCT
>JBBSDV010000199.1:0-5291 GCA_038240335.1 Dehalococcoidia bacterium | reverse complement strand
GACCGCGTGCGGACTTGAGGCGGCTCCAAGCGTGCTTCATAGACATCCTCGCGCCACATACCTTCTCGCCGGTGTGCGAATCATGCTTTTTTTTTCGGCGTTGTCAAGAGCGAAGCTAGCGTCGCGCGCGACTCGAAACATGGCTGCGACCCCCTGACTCGAGCGCCATGCGCCGACACTGGTCGCTCCAACTCGGTGCTTTCGCAGCGTCCCACGCATACCCACCGCCCTACGCCTTCCGTTCGTTGAAGGACATGACGCGGCCGTTGATGTAGACCTGCTCGCCGTAGCGGATCACGGCCACTTCGGCGCCGTCCTCGCCGATAAGGTGGACGCCGTCGTCGTGCGGCTGCATGCGGCGGATGCCGAGAAAGCTCCGCCCCTTGCCGCCGCCGCTCGGCCGCAGTGCCTGCGATTCTTCTGTCACGCTGGCAGCGTACCCCAGCCTGTGTTACGAGGGGTTGCGCGACTCGCGATCCGGCGGAGGCGTCGCTATGCTGGGCCGATATCGCCATCCGAGCGCAAGGATCGAACGCATGACCACAGCACCGTACTCCCGTCTCGACATCGCGCCGTTCTGGGGGCACTTCAACGAGAACTTGATCAAGCTCGTCGATCTCGTGCCGGACGACAGGATGAACTGGTCGCCGAAGCCGGAGCTGTGGAACTTTCGCGGCATCCTGCTGCACATCGCCGCGACGCGTGACGGATGGCTGGGAAGCACGGTGAAGGACGGCGTCGATGCGCCCGACGTGTGGCGCACGGTGCGGACGAAGGCCGAGATCCAGGAGGCGTACCGGCGCACATGGCAGCGCGTTGAGCGCTTTTTGCGTGACGACGCACAGCTCGCCGCGGAGTACCCGGACGACGACGGTGCGGTGAGCGGCCACTGGATCGCGTTCCATCTGCTCGAACACGACCTTCACCACCGCGCCGACATCTTCCACTACCTCGCTCTGCTCGATGTGCCGACGCCGGACGTCGGGACGCCGTAGCGTCAATGTAGGGCGTGCTCCTGAAGCTTGCTTGATGCGCGACGCGCATCCATCGTCGGCATCGGCCGACTTGGTCGCCTGATTCGGCGTATCCGCTCGCGCGTACCCGGGAGCAGTGTGAAGAAGATAGAGAAAGTTCTGGGGGGACACCCCCGAACCCCCGGCAGAGGCGCTGCGCCCTCTGCACCCGCTTCATATCGGCCTGCGACCGGCGAGCAGCGAGCAGCGACGAGGCTAGTAGCGTCGTTTGCGGCGGCGGTCGCCGCGGTCGATGAGGACGGGTTCTTTGTCGCCGTAGTGAAGGGCGAAGGTGAAGAACCAGCCAGCGATGCCGAGCATGATCGCGGCGAGGAAGAACATCCAGCGCCACCACTGGACCCCTGGCCCGACCTGGCCCGCTGAGGGCAATCCGTTCGCGCGGTTCGCCTGAGCGGGATCGACGCCGCCGAGCGGCGGCTTGCCCTTGTTCGAGTCCTCGACGACGGTGATCCGCGCGGTCGACGTCGCGGCGATCACCGTATTCGTCGCCGTCTTCACCGACGTGCTTGCCGGCGATGGCGTGCCGGTCACTGTGCGCGCTGGCGAGGTCGTCGCGCTGCCGGCAGCCGGGGATGCAGTTCCTCCGGGCGTCTCGGTCGCTTCGGCCGCATCGCCGGGCGGAGTACCCGTTGCTAGCGGCGTCGACGTGTTTGTCACTGTGCCGGTGGGTGAAGGCGTCGGCGTGTTCGTCGGCGTCGCGGTCTCCGTCGCGGTGCCCGTCGGCGTGAGGGTCGACGTGGAGACGGCCTGTCCGACCGCGAGGACAGCGGCGCTTCCTCCCGGCGTGCTCGTCGCGCCGCCGCCGTCGGCGATGGTCTTCGTCGACCACTGGAGGTTTGCGTTGCCGCTGCCGATCGCATGAAACTGCGCCGTCGCGACGGTGCCGTTGCCGAACGCCTCGGCACTCGCCGAGTTGAGGGCATATTCGTATGTGATCGTGCCGGTCGCTGCGCTGTTCTGCAGAACGTTGCCAACGACGGTTGTGCCGGGAAACGCGCCGGGAAGAATCTGCACACCGGCGGCGTCCGGGTTGGCGTCGACGACGGCAACGACGGCGGGGTTGTAGGTGACGGTCAGCAGGACGCTGTGCACGTTGACGCCGCCGATGATATCGAACGTGATGGAGAGGTCGTCGCCGAGGTTGATCGAGGTGTTGCCGGGGCTCATGCCGACGCTGCCGCCTGGCGCGGCTGCGGCGGAGGCGGGAGCGCCGATAGCGATGCCCGTGGCGACGCACAGCACTGCTCCCGCGAGCGAGAGTTGCGCCGCGTTCCGCGCGCGCCCGATACGCAATCCTTGCATTTCGCTCCTCCCATGCGTATCGACGCAGGTGAGCGCATCGCGTCAGGGTGCAGGCACCCGGGCGGTAGGAGGTGAGAAGCGGGGAGCGGGCAGTGGGGCGTGGGAGGTCGGGAGGTGCATCCTCCGTCTCTCGAATGCGGTCGATTTGAGGCCAGCGTCGACAATTCGGTTGCGCCGAGGGAGAAGCACCGGGGGACGCGCTCGAGACACCTCGCGCGTCTCTGAGGTTCAGGCCGCGTCGTTCGCTGCGAGCGATTGGATTGACCGAAAAAATAGGTTAGAACAGGCATTCTTGTCTGAATCGAAGCTAAAACGGCGATCCTAGTGGGCTTCTAGGGCGTATATTTGATGCGGGAGCGTCAAGATCGGCTTGCATGTTGACCTGCGGATTCGATAGCATCCGTAGTTGACATCCGAAGGGTCTATTTGTATACTCACCTCAGGCTAGACATATCCCCTTGCCTTCGGAATCCCATGCATGTCCCGTTACGGGACTATTTCTGTCCACAGGTGGAACACGCTTAGCAACGCATTGTTAGGAGCGCGCGCGGAATGACTGTCTCTACGGACATCGTCAGTACTCGGTCGTTGGTGCCGGCAAGCAAGAAGTCGTACGCGAAGATCGCGCACGTCCTCGACATCCCGCACCTAATCTCGATGCAGACCACGTCGTTCGACTGGTTTAAGAGCACCGAGAAGGATATGGAACGCCCATCGGGGCTGCGCGAGCTCTTCGACGAGATCTCGCCGATCTCGGACTTCACGGGCACGCGGATGGAGCTTCGCTTCGGCGACTACTCGTTCGGTGAGCCGAAATACTCGGAGCTGGAGTGCCGCGAGCGCGACATGACCTACTCGGCGCCGCTTCGTGTCAACGTGCAACTCGTGGTTCGGGAGACCGGCGAGGTGAAGGAGCAGGAGCTCTTCATGGGCGACTTTCCGCTCATGACGCCGAACGGCACGTTCGTCATCAACGGCGCCGAGCGCGTCGTCGTCTCGCAGCTCGTGCGCTCGCCGGGCGTCTACTTCACGCTCGAGACGGACCCGACGACGGGGCGGCAGCTGTGCTACGGCAAGCTGATCCCGAACCGGGGCGCATGGCTGGAGTTCGAGACCAGCAACAAGAACGTGATGTCGGTGAAGGTCGACCGCAAGCGGAAGATCCCGATCACGACGCTGCTCCGAGCGATCGACGAGGAGGAGGGGCTGCCGGAGGAGCAACTCGGCACGAACGAGCGCATCCTCGCGAAGTTCGCGGATATCGACACGAACCCGGAGCACCTGTACATCGCGACGACGCTCGAGAAAGAAGCCTCGACGAACAAGCGAGAGGCCCTGCTCGACTTCTACCGGCGGCTGCGGCCGGGCGACCCGCCGACGCTCGAGAACGCGCGCGGCCTGCTCAACTCGCTGTTCTTCAACGGACGCCGCTACGACCTCGGCCGCGTGGGACGCTACAAGCTGAACCGCCGGTTGGAACTGAAGACGGACCTGAAGACGCGGGTGCTCGAGCCGAACGATCTCGAGACGATCATCCGGACGCAGGTGAAGCTGAACAACGGCATCGGCCACGCGGACGACATCGACCACCTCGGTAACCGGCGCGTGCGCGCGGTCGGCGAGCTGATCCAGAACCAGTTCCGCGTCGGACTACTGCGGATGGAGCGCGTCGTCCGCGAGCGGATGACGATCATCGATCCGGATCAGGCGACGCCGAGCGCGCTGATCAACATCCGCCCTGTCGTGGCGTCGATGAAGGAGTTCTTCGGCGGCTCGCAGCTGTCGCAGTTCATGGACCAGACGAACCCACTGGCGGAGTTGACGCACAAGCGGCGGCTCTCGGCGCTGGGGCCTGGCGGCCTCTCGCGCGACCGCGCGGGTTTCGATGTGCGAGACGTGCACCACAGCCACTACGGCCGGATCTGCCCGATCGAGACACCGGAAGGACCGAACATCGGCCTCATCGGCTCGCTCGCGACGTACGGCGTGATCAACCCCTATGGCTTTATCGAGACGCCATACCGGCGAGTGATGAAGGAGCTTGCGGCGAATGACCCGCTCTGGGTGGGGCGCTTCCTGAACGAGGATGTCGACGCCGAACTCACGGCGGGCACGGAGATCACCGACGCTCTGGCGAAGAAGCTGGCGCGCAAGGGCGACCGCATGGTGCGAGTACGGCCCTTCGTCAGCTCGCAGATCGAATATCTGTCGGCGGACGAAGAGGACAAGTACGTCGTCGCGCAGGCGAATGCGCTGATCGACGACAACAACCACTTCCTCGAGGAGCGCATCGAGGCCCGCGAAGGCGAGCGCTTCATGATGGAGCCGCCGGAGAAGGTCGACTGGATGGACGTTTCGCCGAAGCAGATTCTGAGCGTCGCGACATCGCTGATCCCGTTCCTCGAGCACAACGATGCGCCGCGCGCGCTGATGGGCTCGAACATGCAGCGGCAGGCGGTGCCGCTGGTGCGGCCGGAGACGCCGATCGTGATGACGGGCGTCGAGGCGCAGGCGGCGCAGGACTCGGGCCAGGTGATCCTGGCGGAGGAGGACGGCGTGGTGCTGGCGGCCGACGCGCGGCTGATCAGCATGCAGTACGACGACGGCAAAATGAAGGACTACCCGCTGCTGAAGTTCGTGCGCTCGAACCAGGGCACGTGCATCAACCAGCGGCCGACGGTGCGCCGCGGCGACCGTGTGCGCAAGGGCGACGCGCTCGCCGACAGCTCGTCGACCAGCAAGGGCGAGCTGGCGCTCGGCCAGAGCGTGCTCTGCGCCTTCATGTCGTGGCAGGGCTACAACTTCGAGGACGCGATCATCCTGTCGGAAGCCCTCGTCCGCGAAGACAAGTTCACGTCGATTCACATCGAGAAGCACGAGGTCGAGTCTCGCGACACGAAGCTCGGGCCGGAAGAGATCACACGTGATATCCCAAACGTCGGCGAGGAGTCGCTG
>JBBSDV010000198.1:0-5383 GCA_038240335.1 Dehalococcoidia bacterium | reverse complement strand
GCCATCGTGGTAGATCCGCTCGCGCTGGCGCAGCTTGTGCGCGGCGTCGTCGACGGCACGGCAGAGGCGGCGACGCTCGCCGGTGCGCCCGTGCGCGCCGTGCCGTCCGCCGGCGGCGAAGTCGCGCTCGGCGACCTGCTGGTACGTCGGCGCGACGAGGTATGCGCCCTGCTGGAGCACGGTGGGGTGGTCGTGTGTTTCGCCTATCCCGCGGAGTCACTGGCGGCGATCGACAATGCGTTCCATCACACTGACGGCGGCCTGAGTCAACAGCCGGAGGAAGTCGAGCAACCAGCTGCTGCGCTGCAGAACCCGTACTTTTGGCTACCGACGCTAGACCGCCAGACGTACGCGCCACCGTTCCTCGTGGCCGGCGACGGAACCGAAACGCGCGTCGTCGACTTCCAGCATCCGCTCGCGGCGTTCATTCACGGGCAGTTGGCGAACGTCGCATATCGATCGCATTTCGACGCAACACGCCTCGCCGGTACGCGCGTCTTCGCCCGCAGCCGCGGCGGTGCCGCGATCGCCGTCGAGGTACCGGCGACGTCCGGCCGCATCATCTTCCTCCCGGCAATGAAGCCGTTCGCCGCCGGTGATGCGCGCTACACGATGTCCGACTCGCTACAGGCGGGGATCCGTCGCGCCCTCGGCGTGGTCGCCGAAGGCCGCGCGCCGTCGTGGGTAGCCAGTCGCGATGTGCCGGGGCTAAGCGAGCGAGCAGCGGCGGCGGATGCTGCACGGGCGACGCGCGACGCAGCACAAGCCTCCCTCGCGGCCGCCGAGGCCGAGCACGAAGAGCTGGCGCGATACCAACGGCTACTGTGGCAGGAGGGCGCGGTCGGGCTCGAGGACGTCGTGCTCGACGCGCTGCGACTGATTGGCTTCGAGGTGTACGCAACCGATCCCGAGAACATCGCGTTGCGGCTCAACCCCTCGCACCTTTCGGTGCTGGTCGAGATCGAGGCGAGCGATCGACCAATCGGCCTCGCGCCGCACTACCGGCTGCGTCAGCGCATCGAGGGGGCGATCGAGCGGCGGGGAGATGCGCCGCGCGGCCTGCTCGTCGTAAACGGCTGCCGCCTTCATCCCCTGGATCAGCGGGACGAGGAGGTGAGCTCCGGGCTGCGCGTCGCGGCCGAGACGATACGCTACTGCATCGCGCCAACATCGACGCTGTTCGCGGCGGTCGTCGCCCAGCTGCGCGGCGACGAATCGGCCGTAGCGGCGTATCGAGAGCAGCTGATCACGACGGACGGCGTCATCGACGCAACGACTCCCGCATAGCACCGCCCGCGCACTTGGATTCGACTCACCTCGCGGGATACGGATGTAGCGGTCGTCGGGGTGCACATACATCCAGCAATACCGTTCATCGTTGCCGAGACGCTGGGGACGTGTAGGTCAGGCGTCGGGTGGGCCGACGGGCAACGGTGATATCGTGGGCACATGCTCGCAGCATTCCGTCGCTTGCTTCGCTGCCATGTGCCGCTGGCGATCCGGTGGCGATTGCGGCAGAGCATGCGCGTGCTCCTTGACGTCGCGCGCCAGTGGCGTTTCGCATCCGGCTTGGGTGCCGCTGCGCACTTCCCGCATCGGGTCGCCGCGTACGAACTCGCGTTGCGGTGCTATCCGGGTCAGGAGGCGCGATTCGACGACAAGCGGCACAACATCGCACTCGCGCTTGCTCGTTTCGATAGTGTGGTCATCGCGCCTGGCGAGACGCTGTCGTTTTGGCGGCGGGTCGGACGGCCGACGGAGCGTACCGGATACAAGCGCGCCGCGGCGCTCAAAGCGGGCGTGCTCACGGAGGATGTCGGCGGCTCGATCTGCCTCGCGTCCACGCTGCTATACAACGCCGGATTGCTCGCCGCGATGCACGTGGTGGAGCGCACGTGCCACAGTGTCGACAGCTACGGCGCCGACCGGTACTTCGAGCTCGGTCGCGATGCCTCGGTCGAGTACGCCTATCGAGATTTGCGGATGCGCAACGAATTACCCGCGGCGCTGCTGCTGCGCACGCACGTCGAGGCGGCCTCCGTGCTCGCCGAGATATGGAGCGCGGTACCGCTCGCGCTCCATGTCGAGATCCACGTCGAAGAGCCGCGCTTCACTGCGCCGCCGCTGGTGCAAACGCCTGATGCTTCGCTCACGCAAGCTGTCGCTATCGATGACCCGGGCCTGATCGGCGTCGAAGTGCGGACGCGGCGCTCGCTGTGGCTCGACGGCATCGCACGTTGCGACGACCTCGGCGTCAGCCGGCACCTCGCGATGCCGCGGCGAGAACGGATCGCCGCAGCGACGACGGCGCAGATGGTGCCATCGTCAAGGGTGAGTCGCATTCGTCTCGTCGTGCGCCGTCGACGCACCTGAAGCGCTCCGTTCGGCTGAGGAGAATACCGAGGGACGCCAGGAGAGGACGGCGGCGCTGGATTTATCAGTGAGGCGTACGGAGAAGATTCTTCGCGGGCGCTCTGAATGACACCGTTGCGCGACGGAAGCGCGCCCTCGCAGCAAAATCGAAGTGACAGAATCACGACGGGTAAACTTCCGGGGACTGCTCTCGGGATTGCAGCCGTGGCGACGCGTTATCGCCCTCGCATCGTAGAAAGAAGGAACTTGCATGGCACAGAAGTGGGCACTCGTGCTCGGCGCATCCAGCGGCTTCGGCGGCGCGACGTCGGTCGAGTTGGCGAAGGCGGGGTATGGCATTTTCGGTGTGCATTTCGATCTGCGATCGACGCTGCCAAGCGCACTGAAGGTGCAAGAAGACGTTCGTGCAGCGGGACAAGAAGCGATCTTCTTCAACATCAACGCCGCCGATGCCGGTAAGCGCGCCGCGGCGCTCGACACCGTCCGCGAGAAGATCGGCGGCGACGGTAACGTGCGCGTGCTGATGCACTCGCTCGCGTTCGGCACGCTTCTGCCATTCATCGCCGATGACCCTAAGGCGCGGATCAGCCAGATGCAGATGGACATGACGCTGAACGTCATGGCGCACAGCCTCGTCTACTGGTCGCAAGACATGGCGACGCGCGGCCTTCTCGGCCAGGATAGCCGCATCTTCGCCATGACGAGCTCCGGCTCGACGCGCGTGATCGCATCCTACGGCGCCGTATCGGCGGCAAAAGCCGCGCTCGAGTCGCACATCCGGCAGCTGGCGTTCGAGCTTGCGCCGATGGGCGTCACGGCCAACGCGATCCGCGCCGGCGTCACGGACACGGCCGCGCTGCGGCGCATCCCCGGCGGCCCGGAGCTGCACCAGCGCGCGATGGAGCGCAACCCGAGCGGCCGCTCGACGACAACCGACGACGTCGCGAAGGCGATCACCGTCCTCGCCGACGAGCGCCTGCACTGGATGACCGGCAACGTCATCGGCGTCGACGGCGGCGAAGAGCTGAGCGCGTAAGGGGGGACGATCCACAGAGGTCACAGATGGGTGATGCGGCGGTCGGTGGCGCGGTCGCCGCTCTGGGCGCGTGGTCAGCAGCCGCCGCCGTCGATGCCGAGATCGTACCAGCGGCCGTCGAGGTTCACGAAGACCTGCGGCTGATCAGGCGTGAACGTCAGGGCGGAGCCGTCGGCGTAGACCAGGGTGAAGGTGGCGCGGGCGAGACCGTCGGCGGCGATGCTCACTTGCAGTTGCGTGATGCGATAGCCGCCGGCGAGGCGCGCCGCCGATTGCTCCGCGAGCGGCTCGAACCGGGTGTATGGGCAGCGCGCTTGGCCTTCGGGGCTAATCGTCGCGTACAGCGCGGCGAACTGATACTGCGCCAGCAACGCCCACTGTGTATCGATGATGTTGGCGACCGCGAGCGCGGCCGGCGTGCGCGGTTCGACTAGTAGGGGCTGCTCGACCGGCAGCGGGATCGCTGTCAGCGGCGCCGATTGCACGACGGCGGGCGCAGATTGCGGCGGTGCTGCGAGGGGCGGTGTCGTCGGCACGACGCGTAGGACAGCGACTTCCGTCGCGCTCGGAACCACTGCGCTCGTCGCGGCCGTGGCCGGGCTCGGCGCGGGGCTTGCAGCGGACGACGCGGCCGTGACGCGGCCGCTTGTTGGTTTGGGCGAAACGACCGCATCGCCCGCCGCCAGCTCGGTCGGCGCGGTCGCGGTTGGGGGCTTGCCCGCCGTGGGCGTCGGCTGCACTGCGGGCAGGCCGATCGCGCCGCGCGCCGCCGCCGCTACTGTCTCGCTGACGCCGGGTGTCCTGTTCGCGCTCGCCGCTCGCGGACTGGCATCGGCACCGCCTGAGCCGGTCGGCCGGAAGATGAAGAACCCCGCGACGAACGCGAACACAGCGCCGGCCGCGAGGGCCAAGAGAAGGACGGGGAACTTCGGATCGGAATCGATGCGTCCGTACATGCAAACACAGCCAAGCTAGTGGCGGGCTGCTCGACGGCGAGAGAAATCGCTTCATACGAACGATACCATCGCGCGTGCCGTCGATCGCCGGGCACGCGTATCAGCTTCGTGACGGTTGTGCCGCTGCGCGCGTAGGTACGTTGCGGGCCGTTTGGCGGTCGGAGCAACGTGCTCCGCCGAGTGACGCGATTCTTAAAACTCAAGCGGCACGTTGGATTCGTCGAGGAGGGTGACCATGCGTGCGAGTTTGCCCGCGCCGGCGAAGCGGCTGACGCCGAACAGCGGCTCGATCGCCCGCATCGTGGCAACCGTGTCGGCGGGCGCGAGCAGCACCGCGACATCGCTGCGGCCGTTGCCGATACGGTCGATCAGGTACGGGCTCGGCGCGCCCCCGCCCGTGATGACGAGGCACTCCAGGTCGGTTTGCAGCGCGGCGAGCTGGATGTCGGTCTTATCGAAGCGCGTGATGATGCAGGTGCCCGCGCGCTGCCCGAAATACGGCGACGCGGCGTCCGATGCGACCGTGCCGATCATGACGCGATCGATGGCGTTCGTCGTGTCGTCGCCGCCCGCAAGCCACTTTGCCTGCAGCGCGGCGGCAATATCGGCGACGGAGGGCGCAGCCAGCGTGCGGTCCTCCCCCAGGATCGCCAGCACGTTCGTGCGCGTCGCGACAACCTCGCGTTCGCTTGTGGACACCCGCGTGATGATCGAGCCCACGAGCGCGTCTTCCCCGATGTCGAGCGCCTTTGCCTTCGGCCCGCCGACGGCAATCACGCGCGCCTGCAGCGTGGCGGCGAGCGTCTTTACCGCGCCGGCCGGCGCTTCCAGCACGACGTCACCGGCAAGCGCCGGTACGCCGGCAACGTCAATCGGCCTGCCGGGCGAGGTGACGTACTCGAGCGCCCCGAACGTAGCGGCATCATCGCTCGCGCTCTCGTCGCCGGAAAGGCGCGCGAGCGTGACCGGCTTGCCATTGCGGGCGATCCGATATGCGAGCGCGGCGGCGACGGCGCTG
>JBBSDV010000197.1:0-5420 GCA_038240335.1 Dehalococcoidia bacterium | reverse complement strand
CGCGCGAGAAGCAATCCGACACCGAGAACATGGAGCACCTGAAGCCATGCAGCCGGCGCGAGGCATACGCCGCCGATGTCACGTACGGCACGAACCACGAGTTCGGCTTCGACTACCTTCGCGACAACATGGCGGTGACGCTCGAGGGCATGGTGCAGCGCGACCTTCACTACGCGATCGTCGACGAGGTCGACAACATTCTCATCGACGAGGCGCGCACCCCGCTGATCATCAGCGGCCCGGCGGAAGACAGCGCCGCGAAGTACCAGACGTTCGCCCGCCTCGCGCCGCGGTTGGTTGTCGAGGAGGACTACACCGTCGACGAGAAGCAGCGCGCGGTGCTGCTGACGGAAAACGGCGTCGAGAAGATCGAAAAGCTACTCGGCCTCGGCAACATCTACGCGCCGGAAAACTACCGCCTGACGCGCTACATGGAAGCGGCGTTGAAGGCGCAGGTGATCTACAAGGCCGACGTCGATTACGTCGTCAAGGACGGCGAGGTCGTCATCGTCGACGACTTCACGGGCCGCCTGATGTTCGGCCGGCGCTGGTCGGATGGCCTCCACCAGGCTGTCGAGGCGAAGGAAGGCGTGAAGATTCAGAACGAATCAATCACGTACGCGACGATCACGCTGCAGAACTACTTCCGGCTTTACGGAAAGCTGGCCGGCATGACAGGCACGGCGGCGACCGAGGGCGAGGAGTTCTTCAAGATCTACAAGCTCGAAGTGGTCGTCATTCCGACGCACCGGCCGATGGTGCGCCAGGACTACAACGATCTCGTCTACCGCAGCGAGCGGGCGAAGTTCGAGGCGGTCGCGGAAGAGATCGCCGAGCTGCAGAAGGAAGGGCGGCCCGTGCTCGTGGGCACGGTGTCGATCGAGAAGTCCGAGTATCTATCGAACCTCCTCGAGACGAAGGGCATCGAGCATCGCGTCCTCAATGCCAAGCAGCACGAGAAGGAAGCGGCGATCGTCGCGCAGGCCGGTCGATACGGCGGCGTCACGATCGCGACGAACATGGCCGGACGCGGCACCGACATCGTCCTCGGCGGCAAGCCGGATACGCGTTCGACGGAGGAGTGGGAGCAAGAACACAATCAGGTCGTCGAGGTCGGCGGCCTCGAGATCATCGGCACCGAGCGCCACGAGTCGCGGCGCATCGACAACCAGCTCCGCGGCCGCTCCGGTCGCCAGGGCGACCCGGGTACATCGCGCTTCTACGTCTCGTTCGAGGACGACATCATGCGCCGCTTCGCTCCTGACTGGCTGCCGGGCATGATGGCGCGGCTAGGCATGGAAGAAGACATGCCGATCGAGAGCGGCTGGGTCAGCAAGTCGATCGAGACGGCGCAGACGAAGGTCGAGGGCCACAACTTCGACATTCGCAAGCACGTCGTCGACTACGACGACGTGATGAACACGCAGCGCGATGTCATCTACACAGAGCGCCGGAAGGTGCTCGAGGGCACCGACCTCAAGTCGAACATCCTCGACATGGTGCGCGAAGAGCTCGCCGGCATCGTCGACGTCAACACGCCGGGCGATCATCCCAATAACTGGGACCTCGACGCGCTGATCGCCGAGCTCAACGCCATCGTCCATCTCTCGGAAGAGTTCACGCCGGAAGCGCTCGCAGCGATGACGCCGGACGCGATCCTCGAAGCAGTTGTGCAATACGCCGAGGACGCCTACGAGGACAAAGAAGAGGAAATCGGCACGGACGTAATGCGCGCGCTTGAGCGCCTCGTGATGCTGCGCTCGATGGATTCGTTGTGGGTCGAGCACCTGACCGCGATGGACGACATGCGCCAGGGCATCGGCCTGCAGGCGTATGGACAGAGCGACCCGCTCGTCGCCTACAAGCGCGAGGCGCACGACATGTGGGGGCAGCTGCTCGGCAACATCCGCAACCAGATCACCCGCGCGATCTATCACGTCGAGCTCGCCGCGACGCCGCAACCGGTGCAGCAGCAGCCGGTGTTGACAGTCGCCTCGCAGCCCGGTGTCGCCGCCGAGAGCAATGGCTCCGCTGCCGCGCCGGCACCGTCGCCCGTAAGCCTCACCCAGAACGAACGCGCGCAGCGTGCGCTCGCGGCGGCAACGGGCGTCAAGGCGCCGCCGCGCAACCTGCGCACGAACCAGCCGACGGAGTCGAGCGGCGGCCGCACGGTCGTCACCGCGCAGAAGGTTGGCCGCAACGACCCCTGCCCCTGCGGCAGCGGCAAGAAGTACAAGAAGTGCCACGGCGTCGAGTAGGGGTCGGGGGTTGTTGTCGTTCCTTCGCAAGTAACTGCCGACCAGAAGCGCGAGGATGATGAGATGGCCGAGGCGAAGAAGCCAACGTCGATCCGGAGAAGATCGCGCCGTCCGGCGAGCGGTTGATTACAGAGAATGACAAGTGGTTGAAGGAGACGGCGAAGAAGTAGGGCTGGCTGCGAGCCTTGCGCTTCTAGAAGCGGCCATCGCAGTCTTCAAGACCGCACCATCCCCGAAGCTCCTAACGAATTCCGGCTCCTGAGATCGATCTGAATATATTTGCGCGGGCGAAGAGCGGATCCATACCGCAATCCACTACCCGACCCGACCGAGGTCGCTCGCAGTAGCGGGCAGCTTCGCGGGCGGCCAGAGGTTGCGCGATGCGGCGACGCGGAATATCTCGTTCTGCAACGGTTCCGTCATCAGGTAGCCGTACCACGAGTGCGCGTCGCGGTGGCCGTCCTCGTCGTGCAGGCTCGGCACCTCCATGTCGCGGATCAGGCGCTCGCCGCGCGGGCCGGGGAGGTCGTTGGCGAGACGCCTGTCGGGCCAGGCCGCAGGATCCATCGCGTCGAAGATGTTGAGCCAGCGACGGACGCCGTCCGGGTACGAGTGCGCGCCGACGTGCGCCTGCACGTAGTCTTGGCCAAGCGGCGATCCGGCGGTGATCAAGGCTTCAATCTCGCCGTCGTACCCGCGATTCATCAGGTAGTCGTAGACGATGACGGAACCCCACGAGTGGGCGATGATGATGTCGGGCTGGAACTCGCGCATGATCGCGTCCATGCGGTCGAGGATCACGTCGCGAATGTTCTCCGCGCCGGTGCGGCCATAGAAGTAGAGATAGACGTCGCTGAGCAAGCCCTTCGTGATGCGCCGGATCACCGGATCGATCGTGTGCAGAACGAACGAGATCGCATAGCCCAGCGGCGTGTTGCCCTTCGGCGGCATGCGCTGATGGAGGCCGCCGCGCGCTTTCGCGCGCGCCTTCGCGGCGTCGACCATGGCTGCCGTGACGCCGTTGCGGACGTCGGCCCAGTACACCATCTTCGTCTCGATCTCGGGCACATAGGCCAGCCGTCGCAGCGCGGCATCCCATTCGGCGCGATACGAGGCTTCATCGGGGTGGCTATGGATGCCGTGAATGTAGACTACGCGGAGCCCGCTCACACGCACCTCCTTCTGGAGAGATCGTTGGTTGGTGCCACAGTCAATGTAGCGTTGCCGCCCGCGCAACACACAGCCAAGAGGGTCACTCCCCGTCGGGCGAGTGGAGGTCGGCGCGGGAGGTGAGGTCGCGCGAGCGGCAGCCAGCCTCACCTCCCGCGCTCAACATCCGCCTCCGACCTCCGCTGCAGCGACGGCTACACTGGCTGCATGACCAGCGCAGCACGCCACCACCACGACGTTGCCGTCGGGCTGATCGTCGCGGATGACGGGCGGCTGCTGCTGCAGCTTCGCGACGACAAGCCGGGCATTCCGGCGCCCGGCGCGTGGGGGCTCTTCGGCGGCCACGTCGAACCCGGAGAGCGCATCGCCGATGCGTTTCTTCGGGAGATGCAGGAGGAGCTGGGCTGGCGACCGGCGCATCTCGAGGCGTACGTACAGCGCGAGATCCGGCCGCTCGAGGCCGGGAAGGACGAGGACTGGCACATCACGTCGCACGTCTTCGCGGCGCACCTCGATGTGCCGCTCTCAGCGTTGACGCTCGGAGAGGGACAGGCGATGCAGCTCTTCGCCGCGGCATCGTTGCCGGCGCCGCTGACGCCGGGCATCGATGCGGTGATCGCGACGTTCCTGGCATCGGACGCGTACAAGCGCGTGAAGCACGGCTGGGACATCATCACGTCGACGGGCATTCTCGTCGACCGCGACGGGCGCTTCCTGCTGCAGCACCGCGACGACAAGCCGGGCATCGATAATCCGGGCATGTGGGGCTCATTCGGTGGCCGCGTCGACCCCTGCGAGACGCCGGCCGATGGCTTCGCGCGCGAGCTCCAGGAGGAGCTTTCGTGGCAGCCGAAGAGCTTCGAGCTGTACGGCAGCGTCCCGTACCGTCCCGACGAGCGCAACCAGCTGATCTACATCTATGCGGCGCTCGTCGACGTGCCGATCGAGGCGCTCGTCCTCGGCGAGGGTCAGGGCATGGCCTTCGCCGCTCCGGACGCGCTGCCGGCGACGACGCAGCCCGACTACCGCGACCTGCTGCTGCGCTTCGCAGGCACCGAGATGTACCGCGAGATGATTCTCCGCGCTGGGGAGTGACCGTACTGCCGCGGGCCAGGGCACACAGACGTTCAAGCGCGGCGAATTACGTCACATGGAATGTCAAGATTACGTGGGGGACGACGATGCGCGACAGTCGACTCGAACTCGAGGTTTCATCATCGCGCCGGCCTGAAGGATCTGGCTAGCATCTTCGATTGGGACGCCACCTTCGAGCAGTCCTGCGGACGCGCGGCCTGTCGACTCAAGCACCTCTAAGATTCGGTCGTTGAAGGCGATCCCCAGGCCGCCACCGGGATGAACCACCGTTGCCCGCCGGCGTCGATCGCGCGAAACGTACGCGCACCCGCCTCGCAGTAACACCGATCGTGCTCCTCGAAGAATCGCGGAGGCATGACGGTCGGATGCTCAGGAAGCTAGCGCCGCGAGGCGCGCTTCTTTGCGTCGTTCGGCGTTGAGCCGTTCGAGTTCATTCGGCGGGCTCATGTCCACAAAGCTCATCGCGGCCGCGAGGGAATGGTGTTGCGCTTGTTCGTCGATGAGCCGCCACATCTCCTGGCACACCCACCTGTAAGCAGGGTGCCCCTGCGGAGAGGTGCGCAACTCGATCATGTGCATCGCCTCGCGCGCATTCATCTGCATGTAGAAGCTGATGCGGTGAGCCATCGGCAGCGTATAGGGCGCGACCGTGGCGAGTCCTGCGTCTTGTAGCTCTTGATAGAGCGCCGCGCATTGGCTCATCACGCGATGCCAGTCGTCACTCCCTCCCAGTTCGATGATCTCTGCAGGCACGTCAAAACCCAGATCCGGCGACAGCGGCTGCCAGTCGAGCGTCAACATGCGATGCCGTTGCAGGTCGCGGAACGCTCCGTAGTCAATCACGACCTCGAAGCGGTACGACGTTCGCTCAAATGCACGGCCCGGCCGGTGCCGGCG
>JBBSDV010000196.1:0-5433 GCA_038240335.1 Dehalococcoidia bacterium | reverse complement strand
GGCGAAGGCGTGACGGCGTTGATGCGGATCTCCTCGCGTTCTTCCTCGCCGCGTTCTGAGCAGCCGCGATAGGCATGTGTCACCGCATGGCGACGATCGACGCGTGCTTGGCGCCGTCCCTCTATCCAGTTAGCGGGCCGTCTGTCCAAGGCGTTGCATTGCGCGAGCGCATCACACGATGGGTTCATGTTGTTATGGCGAAGGCAAGTGCAGGACGCCCGTTCCCTGTCCGCCGGACAGCCGCGCCGCCAGGAACTCGCGCGTCGCGTTCGCGGCCTCCAGCGGAAACGCGCCGTGCTTGCCCGGGTGCACATGCATCCGCTTGTCCGGCGAACCGATCACATCGAACAGCTCTAGTGCGCCGTCTCGGTCGAAGATTTCGTCGTCCCACTGGACCATAAACAGCACCGGACAGGTCAGCCGCGGCGCATCGACGCGGTGCCGCTCGGCGAATCGCGCCCGAACGGCGCTCGGACCCGTGAATCCGCAAGCGCCCAGGACTGCCGCGCTGATACGCGGCTCCGAGGCCACGAATGGCAGCCCCAGCACGGTCCCCATCGAAAGACCCCAGTAGCCGACGCGAAAAGGATCGAATCGGTTCGACTCCAGCAAGGCATCGAGCGCGGCCGTCCAGTCGGCGTTCATGCGGTCGAAGGTGTCTGGTTGCTTCCAGAGTTCGATGTACTCCGGCTGCGCCGGCCCGTCCCCCGTGTCAACGATGGGGCCGCGTTCGCCGTGCGCGATCGCGTCGATGGCGCAGACCGCCACGCCATGACGCCGTACGAACCGTCGCGCGATGGCCAGGCCGGCGGGATTGCGTTTCTCACTCTTGCCGCCGTGTCCCATGAGCACGAGCGGCAGCTTGCCCACCGGCTCCTCCGGCGTCCAGAGAATGCCGGGGATCTTCTCGTCGCCGCGCACGACGTAGAACGGCCGCTCGGAAACGCCCATCGTAGTGGTCGGTGCGTCTCGCCAATCCATGTTTACCTCAACATCTCGGTTCCGCGACCGAGCACCTCCGACGGTGGTTAGTCCCCGTCCTGCGTGCGCGAGGGTGGAACGCCAAGTCTAACGGATGCCTCGACGATCCGAACGAACCCGCCGGCACGATCGTGCTGGATTCGCTGCTCAGTTGCCGATGATCAGTCGATACCCGACGTCAAGCGCATCGAGGGCGAGGAGTTCCACGTAACGGCGTTTCCACTCACCAGTCCGCACGTCCCTCTCGAGCCGCGCGAGCGCCGGCTCGAGGACGCGCGGATCCCGCAACGCAAGGCCGGAGATGGAAGCTCGCACTGCGGGATCGAGGTATGCCTCGGGACGCCGCCAGTACGCCGCGAAGAACCCGTCGGCGCAATCATGCGGGACTGGAAGTGGCCGCACGACGGCATGCTCGAGCTGCGCGGCGAGGCTCGCCGCATCGGCGAGCCGATGCTCCTCCGGCCCTACGGACCGCAGGTAGTCGCGCGTGAACCAGAAGCGCTCCGCGAATGCTTCTACGTCCCAACTCACGATCACCTGACGAGCAGACACACGACGCATCTCGGCGATGCCGGCGGCGATGTTCGGCCAGTGATGCGCGGTGAGCACCGCCATCGTCGCGTCGAACGCACCGTCGCGGAAGGGGAGCGCGCCTGAGACGCCGCGGACAACAGGCGAAGCGCCGACCGTCCTCTGTGAAATCATCTCGAGCGAAGGCTCGAGCGCCACAACTCGCCGATCCGAAGGCTCATACGAGCCTGTGCCAGCCCCGACGTTCAGCACGGTCGCCGCATCCCCGAGCGCGTGCTCGATGTGCGCCGCCCAACGAGGGTCCGGGCTGCGCATCCCGGCGTAGCCCACGCCGATCTGGTCGTAGAGATGGCGTTGTGGCCGCACGATGTGATTGTATCGAAAGCCCTATAGCGACCGTGTGAGGGGGCGGCAGTACATGGCGGAGACGGGGGACCTCGTCTCGCGAGTCACCAACCTCCGTCACATCTACGAACGGCCACCGTTTGCCGTTGTTGTGGCAGTCTGATCCGCTTGGGACCTGATTTCGCTGTCCCGTCGCGCTACGCTATGGTCGCTTCCTGGACGATCGCGGTATCGGTGTACTGGTGGAAGTTGACGATCTTGCCGTTAGCGAACCGCCAGGCGTGCGCAAAAGGCGTGCGAAACGACTTGCCGGTCGCTTTGTACTTGCCCGCGTAGTGTCCCATCGCGATCACGCGGTCACCGCTCGCGACGATCTCGTCGGGTGTCACGGTAAACCCGTCCCAGTCCGTCCCGAGCGGGATGAACACGCCGTTGAGCACGGCGTCGGGCCCGTTGTAAATACCGCCGAGAGAGGGAAAACCGTCGGCTTCATGCCATTCGATCTTTGGGTCAAACCACGCCAGCACCGCGGGGACATCGCCCTTCGCGAATGATGCGTACATTCCGCTAATGATTGCTCCGTTGTCCGACATCTGACTGCCTCCCGGTTCTGACGCGGCCCTCGCCACGGTTCGCGCGATAGTAGCGCAGAATCGTGGCAGCCGCCATTCGACGATCAGCGTTACCACTCCGCGAAATTACGGCGACCCGTACGAGTAACGGTTGGACCAGTCGTTGACTTGCCGTGCCGGCAATTGCGGCGACGCTGACCGAAGAGTACAGAAGAGTAGAGCAACGGCGAGACCGCCGTCGGGTAGTCTCGCCGGGTCGTATCTGGTGGAGACGGGGGAGTGCCCAACTCGCCGCCACCATCATGATTTCGATATCTACGAACGTCCGCCGTTCGCGTTGATTATCACCGATTCGAGCCTTTGTCGAACGGTCCGCGCAAAGCGTCGAAAAACGGGCATGACACCGTCGATACTTGCGACGGCCAGCCGACGGCGCACACTTGGGAAGCGATCTGGCATTCATTGAACGGCACTGGTATCTTCGTTTTTGGGAACACGAACGGAGGTTTGTCGTGCCGATTATGATGATTGAACGATGGGACGGGATTGACGCGGGAAGGTACGAGGAGGTCCGCAAGCTAGCGAAATGGGACAGCGATCCACCCAAGGGATTCTTGTTTCACGTCGCGTCATTCGCGGACGGCAAGGCGCACATGGTTGACGTGTGGGACTCCGCTGAAGACTTCCAGCGATTCGTAGATGAGCGCATCATGCCCGCCGTTCAGCAACTCGGCATCGCCGGCCAGCCCGATGTTCAGATCTACCCCACGCACGCGATTCTCAACCCTGGACGCCTGTAGCTCCAGAGTTCGAGAAAGAAAGCGGCGGCTCGGGAGCTGACCGCCGTACGTGGTGATGGTGGAGACGGGGAGTGCCCCATTCGCCGCCCCCATCGCGATATTCGTATCTACGAACGCCCGCCGTTCGCAGTCATCATCGCGGACCGTCGCGCCATCGACTCCCTTTCCGTCTGCGCGCAGCAGATGACGACGCCGGGCACAGACCGTCACCATCATGTTGCACCGACCTGATCGGCTCGAGCGCCTTTCGTAGCGCTATCGTTCGGGCGTTGCGGCGACGTACTCCGCAGCCTCCAGAAACTCCCGCGCCTCGTGCTCCATTCCCATGGCCTGGCACGTGAGGCCCGACGATACGCGCTCGACGGCGCCCCACTCCCAGGCTGCGGTAGCGTCGAGACCCGTGCGGGCTGCGAGCCATCGCGCGCGCTCCATAGGATCGCCCTGCAGGAGTTCGACCGGGTCGCCACGCAGCAGCACGCCGAGGTCGTACTCTGCCTCGGCGAGCAGGCCGTCGGGATCGATGAGTTTGTAGCCTTCTCCGGCTTCACATGTGTTCCACTGGTGGACATCGCCATGGACGAGCACGGCCCGTTCGTCGTCGTGCGCGGCGATGCGGCGCTCGGCGCAGGCGATCGCATACGCAACCGCGCGCTCGGAGCAGGGACGGGCAGTCTCCTCCCACATTCGCGCGATGGCGTGGATGAGCCAGCGCCCCTTCTCCGCGCCGGTCGCCAAGCCGCTGTCCTGCGCAGGCCTCCACACGCGCGACGCGGTATCGCACATGATCGTCAACCGCTGCTCGAGCGGGAGATCGAGATCGAACAGCATGCGCCCGAGACGCTCGATCAGCATGGCGCCTGCGGCCTCGTCTGCGCGATAGAGCCGCGCACAGCCCTCGCCATCCACGAGTCGCAGCGCAGTGATCTCGTGCCGCGCGACATCATCGGATTGCGGAACGAGCACCTTCAGCACGGCGGGCGTTCCGTCCTCCATCGTCGCCTCCGCCACGAACGCCTCGTGGCCGCCGTCAAGCGCGCGGCCGACGGTCATCGACCACTTGCGCTTGAGATCCGCGACGAGCGCTGGTAGATCGCGCAGCCACGCCTCCGCTCCGTCGAGTCGCACCTTGTTTCGCAGGTGTTGAGAGATCTGCAGGGAATGTGAAGACATAGCGACCGATCGCGAAGGCTGCGGCACTCACAGGCGTTGCTAAGGATAGTCAACCAGCGGCTCGCTGTTCGGCGAGCCGCTGAGGTGGAGTTACATGGTGGAGACGGGGGAGAATTGAACTCCCCGTCCAGGCGAGAGACGCCTTGAGTCTGCTACAGGCTTGTCCCTACAGGTTTGATCTCGCCCCGCACGCCCGCTGAGGGCCCGGTCGTACGCGGCCAGCCGATGGTCTTAGGCACGCAGCATCGGCGTCATACGCGCAGCGCCCCGGACGAATCGTCGCTCATTCCCGTCCCGCCGGGGTTAGTAGGGGATGAACGTCACTGCCTAGGCAGCGATAGCGAGTTGTCGTTCGCCGTGTACATTGTGACCACCAAGATTAAGGAGGTCGATGGTCGCCCTCCGCCTGCAACTCAAATCCGCCGATCCCTGTCGAGCCCTTTCGTCCCCATTCGTGCCTCGCGCGAGCGATGCTCGTTGCAGTGTATCGAATACGGCCTTAGTCCGTGCGGCGCCCGAGCCGATGCCGGGTAGCACGCGGCAGGCCTCGATACGACATGCAATGCCGCGGGATGCGACGGCGTGCCCTCGCGACCGTGGATCGAGCGCCGGAGGAGACGTGCTTTTCGCGGACGCGCGGGCGCGGATCGCGCCGAGGCGAACGCGTGGCGATTGGTGGGGCGATTGGTCGGGTTAATTGTTTCACTCAACGGTTCGAACCCAAGACGTCCGCTTCTCGCTTCTCGCTTCGCGCATCACGCATCTCGTATCTCGCAGTGCAGTGCCGTAGAACCTTCGGGATGGATGAGTGGAGGTGATCATGGCGGCATCGGCAATCATCGAGGGCGCGCGCCGCGAGGGGCGGACGATCCTCACCGAGATCGAGGCCAAGCAGGTGCTCGAAGAGGCGGGCGTGCCGGTCTCGAGGAGGTGGACCTCCGAGCGGGCGGTGGTGCTGGAGGTCGGGACGAGGGTGGAAGATGGAGGGTGGTGGGTTGCAGGGTGGAATGGAAGGTGGAAGGTTCCCAGCGCTG
>JBBSDV010000195.1:0-5444 GCA_038240335.1 Dehalococcoidia bacterium | reverse complement strand
GAAGCGCCGGCAGCAGCGGCTCAAGCCGAACACGCCATGTGCGCCGCGATCCTGCGGCTGGCGCGATCGATCCGACGCGCATCGCCGGCGCGCCTCGTCGCCTCGCGCGCAGGAACGCGATGGCGAGCACGATGACCAGCATTAGTAGCGCCAGTGCCCACGGGGACTCGAATCGCAGCGTAGTCACACTGGAGTCTACGGCGCATGGGGCCGGCGGCTGCGCACCGGCGTAGTTCCGGCTCGGGCGAGAGCGATGGCAATGCCGATCGACGCAGCCAGCCTGGCTGCGAACCACGCTGCAAGCCGTATACGGCGCTCATCCGTGGATCGCTGCGCTCTCGTAGCCGATTCCTTCGGGCCGTAACCAATGGCGCTCCGGTTCGTGTATGAGCATGCCCAACTCGCTACCGTTCGCCCCCTCGCGGCGTCCACGTAAAACGCCGGATCGCCACGATCGCGCCGCCGATGCCCCACGCCGCGAGCACGAGAAGATGCTGCGTCGGGATGCCGCTGCCCGTCCTGGCGGGATCGAACGCCGAGAGGAGCGCGCGCGCTAGGTGACGCACCGGAAAGATGTTCGCCACATCGAGCAGCCAGTGCGGCACGATGTTCTCGGGAAAGAAGACGCCGGAGATGAAGAAGATCGGCAGCGTGATCGCCTGGATCACGGGTTGCGCGGACTCGCTCGAATTGACGAGCGTCGTCATCGCGTAGGCGACGCAACACAGCGAGACCGAACCGACAAGCACCGTGAGGATGATGGCGCCGATCGCCCGGCCAGGGATGGTGACACCGTACACGAATCGCGCAACGGCAAGCAGCGCAATGACGAGCACGACGGCGATCACAACCGCCGAGATGGCGCGCGCGAGGACCATCACCGCGGCTGGCAGCGGCGTCGCTCTGCGCCGCTTCAGCACGCCCATCTCGCGCTGGGTGATCACCGTACCAACGACATTGCTGAACGCGGCCGAAACGATGCCGAGCGAGACGATCTGCGGCACGTAGTACGTCGAGCCTTTGATCTCCTGGCCACCGGCGGTGCGGATCGTGTCGCTGCGAAAGACGCTCGCGAAGATCACGAGGAAGATGATCGGCAGGATCAGTGTGAAGAACGTGCTCTGCCGGTTGCGCCGGAAGACGAGCAAGTCGTAGCGCGTCTGGTGCACGACGAACCGCAACGCCTCACGAGCGGTGAGCACGTCTGCATCCCGATGCACGTGCCGGGCCGAACCGTCCGTCATGGCGCCTCCCGCGTCAGCTGCAGGTAGATGTCTTCCAGCGTCGGCCGCCGTACGTCGATGTCGGCAAGGTCATAACCGTTGGCGAGCGCCCAGTCGGTGAGATCGCGGAGTACGGGCATCGGCTCACGCGTCTGCAGCGAGATGCGCCCCATCCTCTGCTCGACGACGGCGGTGCGGATGCGGGAGGCCATCGCATCGATCGCCGCACCCGGTGGCAGCGTGAAGCTGATCGTGCACCCGCTCTGGTCGCGGCCGCCGAGCGACGCCGGCGTACCCTCGGCGACGATCTCGCCGCGCGCGATCACAGCGATACGGTCGGCGAGGAACTCGGCCTCGTCCATGTAGTGGGTGGTGAGGAAGATCGTCTTGCCGAGGTCGCGCAGCGATGCGATGAGGTCCCATGCCGCGTGCCGCGCTGACGGATCGAACCCGGTCGTTGGTTCGTCGAGAAACAACAGTTCGGGATCGCCGATCAGCGCGAGAGCGACGTCGAGCCGTCGCCGCTGGCCGCCGGAAAGTGCGCGAACAAGCGTTCCCGCGGTGCCCTCGAGGCCGACGGCTGCGAGCGTCGTCTCGATCGGCAACGGCCGCGCGTAGTAGCCCGCATACATCTGCAGCGACTCGCGCGCCGTCAACTCCTGCTCGGGCTGCGACTCCTGCAGGACGACGCCGACGCGCTGCCGCCATGAGCGAGGCGCCGAGTGGGGATCGGTGCCGAGAACGCGCACCTCGCCGGCCGTCGGGACGCGGTAGCCTTCCATGATCTCGACGGCCGTCGTCTTGCCTGCGCCGTTGGGTCCGAGGAACGCGAAGATCTCGCCGGCGTCGACATCGAGATCGATGCCCCGCACCGCCTCAGTCGCGCCATACGACTTGCGGAGGCCGCGGACGCTGATCACTGCTCCCGCGGCAGCGGAGGCGGCTGCGCTCATTGCGTCACCTTCGCTCCTCGGTGAAACCATTGGGTTGAACCGACTGGCCGTCGCCAACCGGTGGCGCTACGAAGGCACTATACGCCGCCGTGGCGCTCTTCGAACGCGCGCAGGTCCGGCGCCCCGATCAGCACCTCGAAGCGCCGGAACTCGGTCAGCTGATCAAGCACGCCGGCTGTCGTTTGCTTCGCGCGAAGCTCTCCGAATACGGCCTCCATGGCCTTTGTCGCCGCCAGCAGCGCGGTGACCGGAAAGACGACGAGCTTGTAGCCGAGCGATTCTAGCTCCGGCGCCGACAGTAGCGGCGTCTTGCCGCCCTCGACCATGTTCGCGAACAACGGAATGCCGGGGATTGCTTCTCGCACCGCGCGCAGCTCGTCGATGCTCTGCGGCGCCTCGACGAAGATCACGTCGGCGCCCGCCTCTGCGTATGCCTGACCGCGACCGATCGCCTCCGCGAGTCCGAGCGGAGCGCGCGCGTCAGTGCGGGCGATGATGACGAGCGCGCTCGCCCCGCGCGCCTCGACGGCGGCACGCAGCTTCGCGGCGTGCTCTTCGGCGGCGATCACGCGCTTGCCCTCGAAGTGGCCGCACTTCTTCGGCCACGCCTGATCCTCGAGGATGATCGCAGCGGCGCCGGCGGCGATGCACTCACGCACCGTGCGCGCGACGTTGAGCACGCCGCCGTACCCCGTGTCCATATCGGCGACGATCGGCACGCTGACGGCCGCGGCGATGTTCCGCACGCGGGCGATCATCTCCGACATGGTGAGCAGCCCGAAGTCCGGCTGCCCGAGCTCGGAGGCGCTGATTCCGAAGCCGGTGGTGAAGATCGCATCGAAACCGCCACGCTCGGCCAGCCGCGCCGAGAGCGCATCGTATACGCCCGGCAGCATGATGATGCCGGGGGCGGCGATGAGGTCGCGCAGTCGCGTGCCGGCGTTTGTCTCCGTGTTCATGTTGGATCGAGGATACGGCATAGATGCTGATGCTGGAGTCCGGCCTCCACGTCCAATCACCGACCTCCGACCTCCAAGCTCCCGCATCCCGTTTCGCACAAACCCGTCGGGGAACCGTAGCCCTTCCGTAGCATTCGCGTCTGTGAACGCTGTTATAATCGGGGAACCTTCCCGTCCTCAGACGCGTATATATCCGAGGTACCATCCGTTCCCCGTCCCATCGGAGGCTCTATGGAAGACCCCAAGATCATCGCCGAGCGGATCATCGCCAACGTCGAGCACGTCATCATCGGCAAGGGGCCGGAAGTACGGATGGCGCTGATCGCGCTGCTCTGCCACGGCCACGTCCTGATTGAGGACGTACCAGGCGTCGGCAAGACGATCCTCGCGCGCAGTCTCGCTGTCTCGACTGGCTGCAACTTCCGGCGCATTCAGTTCACCCCCGACCTGCTGCCGAGCGACGTCAGCGGCGTCTCGATGTACAACCAGAAGACCGGCGACTTCGAGTTCCGCGCCGGCCCGATCGTCGCCCAGGTCGTCCTCGCCGACGAGATCAACCGCGCGACGCCGAAGACACAATCATCGCTGCTCGAGGCGATGGAGGAGCAGCAGGTGACGGTCGACGGCGTCACCCACAAGATGCCCGAGCCGTTCATCGTCCTCGCGACGCAGAACCCGATCGAGTACGAGGGCACGTTCCCGCTGCCGGAGGCGCAGCTCGACCGCTTCCTCCTCCGCATCCATCTCGGCTATCCCTCGATGACTGACGAGATCCTGATCATGGAAGGTCAGCAGCGCCAGCACCCGATCGACGCCCTGGATCGTGTCACCGGTCCGGACGAGATCATGAGCATGCAGCGCGCCGTCAAGGACATCTACGTCGACCCACTCGTCAAGCAGTACATCGTCAGCATCGTCGACCAGACCCGCAAGCACGGCTCGGTCTATCTCGGCGCGTCTCCGCGCGGGTCGCTCGCGCTGTACCGGACGTGCCAAGCGCGGGCGTTGCTCGATGCCCGTGACTTCGTTGTGCCGGACGACGTGAAGGAGATGGCCTACGCCACGCTCGGCCACCGGATCATCATCAGCCCGTCGGCGCGCGTGAAGAACATCAGCGCGAAGGAGATCGTCGAGCAGTCTATCGAGCGCGTGCCGGTTCCCGGCGCCCGCGCCCGCACCGACGCGACGCCGTCGGCCAAGTCGAACCAGCCCGCCAGCCGCTAGCTGCCGCAGAGGCGAAGAGAAGGCATCCCATGCGCCGGTTGCGCGCCACGCTGCGTTCGATCTTCATCACCAACCGGCCGCTGACAACGCTGGTCGTGCTGACGCTCGTCTGCGCCGTGGCCGCCATCTCGACCGGCTTCTGGCTGACCTGGCGGCTCGTCTACGTCGGCATCATCGGCATTCCGGTCGCCTTCGCCTGGTCGCGTCTCAACCTCGCCGGCCTCGAGATCACGGCCGACCGCACGGACGATCGGCTGCAGGTCGGCGCCGAGTACGAAGAGCGCATCACCGTCCGCAACAAGAGCTGGCTGAGCAAGATTTGGCTCGAGATCGACGACCCGAGCGAGATGCCGGGCCACGATGCACGCCGCGTCATCACGGTCGGCGCGCGCGGCACGAAGTCGTTCCGCGTCCGCTCGACAATCGCCCGCCGCGGGCTCTATACCGTCGGGCCCGTGGAGGTTGCAACGAGCGACCCCTTCGGCCTGTTCCGTCGCGCGAGGCACTTCGGCCGCGCCCAGAACGTGCTCGTCTACCCGCGCGCCGTCGAACTGCCCGGGTTCTCGGTGCCGCCCGCGAGCTTGCCTGGCGAGGGCCGCTTCCGCCGCCGCACCCACTTCGTCACACCGAACGCGTCCGGAGTGCGGCAGTACGAATTCGGCGACAGCTTCAACCGCATCCACTGGTCGAGCACCGCCCGCACCGGCGAACTGATGGTGAAGATCTTCGAGCTCGATCCGGCGAGCGACATCTGGATCATCCTCGATCTGCAGCGCGGCGTGCACTTCGGCGAGGGCGACGACTCGACGGAGGAATACGGCGTCAGCATCGCCGCGTCCGTCGCCCGCTACTTCCTGACGGCGAACCGCACGCTCGGCTTCATATCCTACGGCCGCAGCTTCGACGTCGTCGAGCCTGAGCGCGGCATCCAGCAGTACACGCGCGTCCTCGAGTCGCTCGCGATGGCGCGAACCTGGGGCGATGTTTCGCTGAGCGATCTGATCTCGAACGACTCCCGTCGCTTCGGCCGGCACACCACCGTCGTCGTCATCACGCCGTCCGCGGACGAGGGGTGGGTGGCCTCG
>JBBSDV010000194.1:0-5495 GCA_038240335.1 Dehalococcoidia bacterium | reverse complement strand
TGACGTATGCGGTGATCGCCGCGATCGCCTGGCGCCAGGCGTCGCTCGATGGCGGCACATTCAGCAGGCACATCGGCGACGGCGTCACGATCTCTTTGCACAGCATCGTCAACGTCGATCGCGGCATCGCATTCGCGAGCATTACGCTGCTCCCTCGGCTGCTCTCCGCCGACAAATTCTTCGCACCACAGCTCGCACTCTGGTTCGTCGGCCTGCTCGCCCAGTACTACCTGCTCTTCCCGATGTTGTTCTTCGCCATGCGCCGGCTGGGTGTCCTGCCATTCCTCCTGCTCGCGTTCGCAACGACGGTCGGCGCCAACGCCTGGGCGGTGCACCAATACGGCGCCCTCGAGTTGAAGTTCTGGCTGGTCACCGCATGGGCGCCGTTCCGGCTCTTCGAGTTCACAGCAGGCATGGGGATCGGTTGGCTGCTCGTAGCGCCGGACGGCCGGCAAGTGCTGGCGTTCCTCCGCCGCCCAGGTGTCGCCATTGGCCTCGTCGTGCTCGGTATCACTGTACACACGTTCGGCGACCTGCTGATTGGACGCTGGAGCGGCGAGCAACTGGTCGCTCGCGACAACGGCCTCTACTGGCAAGCCTTGGCCTTGCCCCTGACGACGCTCGGACTTACATTGCTCGCGCTGCCGTTGCTGACGCGCCGGCCGTCCCGCATCGATCTGATTCTGCCGGTGCGCGCGTTCGCGTCGATCGGCGTCATGTCGTACGCCTTGCTCATCGTCAACGACCCCATGCGTCTCGTTGCCAGCGAGCTGCGGTTAGAGGCCATACCCGGCGTTGTCTGGTGGGTCTTCCTCATCGGCGTGTACGTGCCGGTGAGCCTGATCATCGCCTGGCCGCTTGCCCACGTCCTCGGCCTGATGCCGAAGCACCGAACGCAGCCAACGGCACCGCTTTCGAATACTGGGCGAATCCCGAGCGCAGTCGCGCCGACCGAGTCGGCGCGCGTGATTGTCCCGTGATGTTCATCGGTCGGCCCCCCGCATATGCGTGTGTCTCGCCATATATCGACCGCTCCAACGATGCCACAGAACGCACCGTGATCTTCAACCGGCTGGTGCGAGACGGGTGGCGAGCGTCGCCCGAGGCGCATTCGGCGCTTCGGTGGTGGGGAGCACGACAGCCCTGACGGGACGAGGAGGCTGCTCATGATGCCCTGGCGCGACGCCGATGCCACTCGTACGGCGCGCGCGATGCGGCGGACCACGCCGTGCGGTGATCTGGCGACAGGTGCGGTGCGGGACCTCGGGCGGCGACGTGGGCGGACTGGGATCACGAGAGACGATTGGTGATGGCGCGCGACGGAAGGCTACGACTGGCAAGGGACGGCGACAGCACCGAAGCGCTTCACGACTTCAATCCGCGGCGTCCGGAGCGGCGAACCGAACGACCCAGAGGGGCTCGCGGCGCATAGCGGGACTGCCGCCTCCCTCGTGGGACCGCCCGGGTACCATGAGCCATGACTGATGCGATCGGGGGCGCGGGGATCTTCGTCCGGTCGGACGAGGCGGAGCAGTTGACGTTTCCTGCGAACGTCACGCGGCTCTTTGCCGAGGGCGCGGACACGAACGGTGCGTTTAGCGTGCTGCGGTCGATGATGGAGCCGGGAGCAGACGGCGCGCGACCACATCATCATTCCAACGCATCCGAGCTTTTTTTCGTGATTGCCGGCTGCGTCGACATCCTGATCGGCGACAGCGTCGTCACAGCCAACGCGGGTGATGTCGCGGTTGCCGCACCGGGGACGATGCACGCGTTCGCCAACGGCAGCAGGACGGAGCCCGCGGATCTCCTGATCGTCTTCGGGCCGGGGATCGAGCGGTTCGATTACTTTCGGCTGCTGCAGGATGTCGTTGCCGGTAAGGCGACGATCGCCGAGGTGCTCTCGTCGCAGGAGCGCTTCGACAATTGGTTCACCGACAGCGCCGCATGGACGGCCCACCGCGCGGCGGCTACGCTCTAGCGACGAACGTCCGCTCCAACGCCGTCACCCTCGGCTGCCATTGCTTGACGGAGCGGAGCGATCATCGCGCCACGCCGCATGCCGGCTCATGGGTGAGTACTATGTATCCGCGCAGCACCCCGCGAGTAACGAGGACCCCGAAGATGAAACGCTGGATCGTCCTGGGCGCGCTCTCCCTGTCGATGCTGTTTGGCGCAGCCCAGCCGAGTCTGGCATCGCCGCCGGACCAGGGGCACTATCAGGAATTCGGCGACAGCGGCGGCTTTCTCAACATCCTTCCGCCCGGCGAGGACGGCGTGCAAAGCGCGGCGGAGGTCTCGCTCGGCGTCGCCGCGTATCAGCCGCATGCGCGCGACCAGCTTTCGATGTACGCGGACCTCGTGTACAACGCGCCCGGGCTGACGGAAAGCGGCCTCTCGAACTTCTACAAAGACGCCTCGTTCGGCGTCTCGGAGAGCGATATCGATCGCGTCTACTCGCCGACTGCCGGCGTCTCCGTCGTGCGCGATCGGACGTTTGGCGTCGCGCACATCTTCGGGCAGACGCGATACGCGACGATGTACGCGCAGGGATACACCGCCGCGGAGGACCGGCTCTTCCTGATGGACGTGCTGCGCCACCTCGGGCGCGCCCGACTTTCCGAGTTCCTCGGCGCGTCGGCGGCCAACCAGGATCTCGATCGGAGCGAGCTCGCGGACGCCCCGTACACGGAGGCGGATCTGATGGCGCAGTTGCAAGCACTAAGCGCGTCCGGCGCGGAGGGCCAGGCGATTGTCGACGACGGGCAGGCGTATACGGACGGCGTCAACGGCTACATCAATGAGGCGCGCGCGAACTCAGCAAAACTGCCGGCCGAGTACACGCTTCTCAACCTGACGCTCGCGGCGTGGAAGCCCGAGGACATCATCGCCACCGCCGCGAAGGTCGGAACGATCTTCGGAAAGGGCGGCGGCGGGGAGGTCACGAACCTCTGCGGGCTGAAGAGCATGACCGCCGCGCTCGGAAGCCCGGCGACGGCGCGCGCGGTGTTCGACGACTTTCACGAGGCCAACGACGCCGAGGCGGTGACGACTTCGCCGAACCCGGCTCCGTACATGACGAATCTTGGGCCGACCGATCCGGACTCGCAGCCTGATCTCAACTGCGGCAGCCTCGCATCGATCATCAACAATCCGGCAGGTTCGGCGCCGGTGGCCGCGACCGACGCCTCGATCTTCAAGCCGCACGACATGAGCAACGCGCTGCTCGTCGCTGGCTCGCACACGGCTAATGGTCATCCGATTGCAGTGTTTGGTCCGCAAACGGGCTACTTCGTGCCCCAACTGCTCCTCGAGAAGGACGTGCACGGCCCGGGCATCGACGCGCGCGGCGTCGCCTTCGCCGGCGCAGACACCTACGTCCAGCTCGGGCGCGGCACGAACTACGCGTGGTCGGCAACATCGTCGGACGCGGACAATGTCGATCAATGGGTGCTGCGTCTGTGCGATCCGTTGGGCGGAGCGGCGACCACGAGCTCGATGGGCTATCTGCACAACAGCGTCTGTGTGCCGATCGAGACCTATCAGCACGCCGAATCCACGACACCGGCGATCTCGTGGCGAGTCGAGCGAACGCCCGACTACGGTCCGATCAGCCAGCGCGGGACGCTGATGGACGGGACGCCAATCGCGATCGCGACGAGGCGCTCGACGTATGGCAACGAACTCGGTTCCGCGCACGGCTTCTACCGCGTCAACAATCCGGGAACCATGACGAACGGCTTCGCTGATTTTCAGACGAACATGGGCACCGGCGTTGACTACAGCTTCAACTGGTTCTACCTCGATAGCGCGAACATCGGCTACCAGCACTCGTGCAAGTGCCCGCAGCGTGCGGCGGGCGTCGCCCCGTACATGCCGACATGGGGAACGGGGCAATGGGACTGGCAGGGATTCATCCCGCTGGCGTCGCAGCCTACGGCGTTCAACCCACCACAGGGCTACCTCTCGTCGTGGAATAACAAGCCCGCTCCGGGCTTCAGCGCCGACGACCGCTCGTTCTCGGAGGGCGCAGTGCAGCGCGTGCAGATGCTCAACACGCGCATCCAGGCGGCGATCGCCGCAGGCCCGCTCGACCGAGCGGCGCTCGTGAATGCGATGGAGGACGGTGGCACGGTCGACCTGCGCGGGCAGGAGGTGTTGCCGCTCTTGCTGCAGGTGATGGGAACGACCGCGCCCGCCGGCTCTGATCCTCGCGTGCAGGACATGCGCAACCGGCTCGCGGCGTGGCTCGCCACAGCGGCGCATCGCCGAGACTTCAATCACGATGGCGCCTACGACGATCCGCAGGCGCCGGCGATCATGGATGCGTGGTGGTTGATCCTGGCTCACAGCATCTTCGATGCGGCGTCAGGGAACGCGATCGGGAATCTCGGGATCTCGATTCACGACGCTCCGCAGGGGCACAATGGCAGCGCCTTTGGCGGCGGCGTGTATAGCCACGTGCAAAAGGATCTGCGCCAGGTGATGGGGCAACCGGTCGTCGATCCCTTCTCGCGAACGTACTGTGGCGCCGGAAGTCTTGCGACGTGTACGAGCGTGCTCTGGTCGTCGCTCACCCAGGCGATGAGTTCGCTGCAGACGGAATTCGGCTCGCCGAACGTCGCCGACTGGCAGCGCCACGTGAGCGACGACGACATTCGTTCGTCCGCGATCGGGGTCGCGACTCTGCCGGCGTTCGAATGGATCAACCGGCCGACGTTCCAGCAAGTCGTGCAGATCGGCGCCGGTTGTGCGAGCGACAGCGACTGCGACGCGGTGCTGAACACGATCGACAGTTGCCCGATCGCGGCGAATCCGCTCCAGCAGAACAGCGATCGCAACTTCATTGCGCTACCGCACCCGCGATACGGCTTCGACGACGTGACGCGCGCGATGTCGGACAATCTCGGCGACGCTTGCGACGCTGATACGGACAACGACCAGATTTCGAACGCCGACGAATTGCAACTCGGACCGACGGGAACGAGTCACTCTTTGTGCCCTTCGGCAACGGCCGCCACGGATCCGATGAACAGCGACACGGACGGTGACCGCGTGATCGACGGCGCAGAGTGCGCGCTCGGTTCCAACCCCAACGATCCGCTCTCCAAGCCCGCCGTGCCGAGCGCGTTGAACGACACCGATCGTGATGGTCTCCCGAACGCGTTCGAAGCGTTGCTCGGCACCGATCCGAGCAAGAGCGACACCGACGGCGACGGGATCAACGATGGTGTGGAATACAAGGGCTACGGTACGAATCCGCTCATCGCGAACAGCGATGGCGATGCGTGCTCAGACGGCCGGGAGATCGCATCCGTGAACGCCGATACCGTCGTCACAGCGGTCGATCTTGCGATCATCGCGAGCGCGTTCGGTCCCGCTACGGGCTCGAGCTATGTGCTGGACTTCGACGTCAACAAGGACGGCGCGGTGAACGCCGCCGACCTCGGCATCGCCGCCGCACGGCTGGGGCCGTGCCCGTAAGCATCGCAATC
>JBBSDV010000193.1:0-5505 GCA_038240335.1 Dehalococcoidia bacterium | reverse complement strand
TTTTCTCTCGACCTTCATCCTCATCTCGCAGAACCGCCAGCAAGCAATCGCCGAAGGCAACAATAAGGTGGTCCAAGACCGCCTGCTGCAGATGCTCACGGACGTCATGACGGACGAAAAACTCGACATCATGAACGAGGAAATGATCGGCAAACTGCTCGAACGCCTCGATGTCGATCGCATCTCACCGCTCGTCACGCGTGTCGACCAGGTCGCTGCATGCGTCGCACGTATCGAAGCGGCATTGCCCGCGAAGAGCTAGCGGCAGATTCGCCACGTTGGCGCGCTCGTGCTATGCGGGCGCCGCACCGCAATCAGGGCTTCGGTGGCGCCGCTTACGCGTTTCCCCTACGTCGCCCCGCGCGCCGGCACGCGATACTCCCGAGAAGCCGATTGCAGGGAGCGCGCCATGGCTGTATGCAACGTTCATTTCCGCACGCCGTCTTGGTTCGAACGGCACGGCTCGACGATCCTTACGGTCGTTGCGATTGCCGGCATAGCCGCGCTCGCGTCCGTGCTTCGCTTCTGGCAACTCGGCCTCCGCACATTCACGGACGACGAGAGCATCTACTCCCTCGTCTCGCGGCAGCTCGCCCGCGGCGGCGGCTACGAGCAGGTGACCGAGCTCCATGGCCCGCTGCAGTTCGCGCTCACCGCCGCCGCGTTCAAGCTCTTCGGCGAGACCGACAGCGTCGCCCGGCTGATGCCGGCACTGTTTGGCGTTCTCCTGGCGATGCTGCCGTTCGCGTTCACCCGCCACATCGGCAAGCCCGGCGCGATCGCCGCGGCGCTGCTGCTCGCGATCTCGCCGACGATCCTGTACTACAGCCGCTTCGCCGGGCCGGATGTCTATCTCGCGTTCTTCACGCTCGCGACAGCAATGGTGATCTGGCGCTACCTCGTCGCGCCTGATCGCGCCTACCTGTACTTGCTTGCGCTGACGCTCGCATTCGCCGTCGTCTCCAGCGAGATGGCGCTCGCCGGCGCGCCCATCTTCGTCGTCTTCCTCGCGTACCGCGTCGGTACCGAATTCATCGGGCAGGCGGGCGAGCCGCGGGCGGTCGAGCACGCGCGTACGCACTACGAATTGCTCGGCGTCGCCCCGAACACGACCGTTCGCGAGATCCGGCTTGCCTACAAGAAACTAATCGACCGCACGAGTGCGCGCGACGAGCGGGAGCGGATGGCCAACGCCTACCACGTCCTGACGACTCCCGTCCGTCGCGAGGCATACGATCGAAAGGTCGCCCAGCATGCGAACGCGATCGCGGGCGCCGACGCGACGCCCGTTGCCGGCACAACGTTCGTCGCCCGCATCGTTTTGCTCGGCGGCGGCTGGCTGTTCGCTCTCGCCTGGCCGTTCGCCGGCATCGCGCGCCGCCGGCTGAATCTCAAGTCGCTTCCTGAAGCCGCAAACCCGATGATCGTCGTGCTGTTGCTGATGCTTCCGTTCTACGGACCGCTCGCCGAGAAGCTCCCGTTCGTCGGCGATCGCGGCTTCGACACGCAGCGCACGATCGTTGTCATCGGCGGCTCGAACATCACGCCCGGCGGTGAGCTCCCCGTGATGCTGATCACGCTCGGCCTGCTCTTTGCCGTCGCCGGCGTGCTGGGGTTCGCCTGGAAGTGGCATGCATGGGTGATCGTCTGGGCCGCGTTCTACGGCGTAGTGGTCACGCTCTTCACCGGCTTCTTCTCGCACGAGAGCGGCCTCTGGACAGGGCTCTGGGGCACGCTCGACTATTGGTCGCGGCCGGAGGTCCATTCCGCCGCCGGCCCGCCGTACTACTACGGCATGCTCCTCGGCGCGTACGAATTCCTGCCGTTGATCGCGATCGCGTGCGGCGTCGTCGTCCTCATCGCGACGAGCGGCTGGCGCAATCGCGCGATCATCGCCGTCGCCGCAGTCAGCGTGACCACCGTCTCGCTCGTCCCCGCATGGACGCCGTTCGTCGCCGAGCACCGATTCGCGCTCGCGGCGGTTATCATCTGCTCGGCCGTCCTCGCGCTGAGACTTCGCGACCTCACGAAGTTCCTCGCATTTTGGACCGCTGCCGCGTTCTGCGCCTTCACGATCATCGGCCGCAAGGATCCTTGGCTCAGCGTCCACGTCGCGCTGCCGGCGATCCTGCTCTCGGCAACGCTGTTTAACGACGCCATCCTCGCGCTCGAGATGCCGGCGCTCGCCATGCCGCGCTTCCGCGTCTACGCGCCGCGGCGGCTCGCGCAAGGACTCGTCGCGGCCAGCCTCGGCGTCTTTGCCGTCTTCTCGCTGCGGGTCGGCGTCCTCGCCGGGTGGGGCCACGGCGACGTGCCGCAACTCGCGGCGTCGCTTGCGTCGCGGGATCACGGCGATACGCCGATCGAGTTGCTGAATGTCAACCAGAACGCCCCGGACGTGCGCGAGGTCGCCCGTGCGATCACGCAGGCGACGGCCTCGTCGCCAAAGGGTCGCGATACTGAGATCGCGCTCGACTCGTCATTCGGGTTTGGCGCGGGCTGGGAGTGGTACCTGCGCGACTACGCGAACATAACCGTCGCAGACATGCGTAAGCCGTACCAGGTGCCCGTTGGCGCGATCGTGCTCGTCGACACGCGCAACCGCGCCAACGTGCTCGGCGATGATGGCGCGCTGACGCTCACCTTCACCAAGCGATGGAGCTTCCCCGGCCGCTACGATGGTCTCTCGCAAAACGACGTTGCGTCGCGGCTCGTCAGCACGGATTCGTGGGCGCAGTGGTACCGCTATCTCAGCGACCGCACGACCGTTGGGCAGCCTCAGTACAGCGAGGGCGTTCTGTACGTCCCGCGCGACCTGAGCGCGTCGGTGACGCTGCCGCGGCAATCCGACGTCCTCAGCAGCGCGATCGCCCCCGGCGCCGGCACCCACGCGACGCAGCCCCCCGCCGTGCCCTAGCAGCACGCGGCATCGCTCGCTACATCCGCGCCTCGGCGCACCCCCGCGCGACGTCGGCGAGTGATGCGGTGCGCCCCGCGCCGACGAGGTCCATCGCCAGCGCGTTCAGCACGAGCCCGAACGACATGCCGATCTCCGGATCCGCATAGCCGATCGAGCCGCCGAAGCCGGCATGCCCGAACGACGTCTTGCGCGGTCCCTGCGGCCAGCCCGGCGTGCCACCCGTCATGTAGCCCAGCGCCCAGCCGATCGGGAGGATGATCACCTTGTCCGGCCGGTAGGTCTGCTGCTCCGACAGTATGCGCACCCGTTCGTCGCTGAAGAGGCGGACGCCGTCGAGCTCGCCGTACCCCGCATAACAAGCGTAGAGCCGCGCCAGATCGCGCGCGCTCATAACGCCGTTCACCGCCGGGATCTCGGCCTGATGGCCCTCCGGCGAGTCGATGACGTCGTTCAGCAGCCCATCCGATGGCCCGAGCGCGCGCGCTGTTAGTGATCCGCCGCTGTTGAACTGCGCCATCTGCTCCTGCATTGCCGGCGTTATCACGATCCGCGACTTGAGCTTCGCTATCTTTGGCTCGACGCTCGCGGGCGCGCCGATGAAGAGCTCCGTGATGCCGAGCGGCTTCGCGATCTCCTCGGCGAAGAACCTGCCGATGCTACGGCCGTCGATGCGCCGCACCAGCTCGCCCGTCAGCCACCCGAACGTCAGCGCGTGATAGCCCGTCGCGGTGCCCGGCTCCCACAGCGGTGGTAATTCCGCGATCGCCGCGACCGTGCGATCCCAGTCGAGCAGATCGCGCGACGCGAGCGATGCCGGTACCTGCGGCACGCCGGCCTGGTGCGTGAGCACGTGATACACGGTGGTCGCCGCCTTCCCGTTCTGCGCGAACTCCGGCCAGTACTTCGACACCGGGTCCGCGTAATCGAGAAGGCCGCGGTCGGCGAGGACGTGAATGCAGGCGGCCGCGAGACCCTTTGTGGTGGAGTAGGAGACCGCCATTGTGTCGCGCTCCCACGGCCTTTTCGTCTCGTCGTCGGCGACGCCGCCCCACAGGTCGACGACCTTTCGGCCGTGCTGGTACACGGAAAGCGCGGCGCCAATGTGCATGTCCTTCTCGAATTGCTGCTCGAAGATCTCGCGCAGCGCCTCGAACCCCGCCTCAACCTCGCCCTGCACGATGCCCATCGTCTCGTCCCTCCGAATGCATTCTCGTTTCCTAGAGTCTGCGCCACCCAGAAGGATGGTGGAAGCGCGCCCGACGCCGAGTAGCGCAGAGAGCCGAGATTGCGGCACTCCGCAGCAGGCCGGCTCGCGGGATGATCGACGGGCCTTCCTCGCCCGGGGATCGTGATCATAGGGAGCAGCATGGGGAACACGTGCGAAGGACGGGAGTCGAGAGGACGCAGCGCCTCTGCCGGGGTCCGGGGGCGTCCCCCGGCAATCTCTCCTCCCCTCGATTCCCCTTTTTCAATCTATCCAGATACGCGACAGCGGACACGGCGAACCGCCGACCAAGGTGGGCCGACACCCCGAGAACCGGACCGCAGATAATGGCATGCAAAGCCTGAAAGAGCAGAGCGCTTGCCCCCCGAACGCCGCGCGTCCAGACTTCAGTGCGCGGCGCATCCGCCGCGATGCCATCCAACAACTCGCCCGCAGCGATGGGAGTGCCGCCATGGACGTGAATGGAAAAGTTGCGATCATCACCGGCGCCGGATCCGGCATCGGCCGCGCCACATCCCTGCTCCTCGCCAAGCAGGGAGCATCAATCGTCGTCGTCGATATGAACGACGCCGGCTCAGCCGAAACCGTCTCGATGGTCGAGGCCGCCGGCGGAAAAGCGGCCGCCACCCACGCCGACGTCACCAAGTCCGCCGATATCGATGCCATGTTCGCGTTCGCCGAAAAGACGTACGGCGGCTTCGACATCCTCTACAATAATGCCGGCATCACGACCGGCGCGCCCCGCTGGCCCGACTGCCCCGAAGAGCAGTGGGTAAAGACCATCGAGGTCGACCTGATCGCGGTGGTCGAGGGCACGCGCAAGGCGATCCCGCTGCTCAAGAAACGCGGCGGCGGGGTCATCATCCAGACCGCGTCGCTCGCCGGTCTCTTCGGCTTTCAGGCCGATCCCGTGTACAGCGCCGCCAAGCACGGCGTCGTCGGCCTGACGCGCGCCCTCGTGTATCTCAAGCCCGAGATGAATATTCGCGTCAACTGCGTCTGCCCCGCCGTCGTCAACACGCCGATGGTCACATCCGGCATCCAGTCCCTCACCGGCGCCGCCCGTGAAGAGGCCGAGCGCCGCCTCAAGATGATGCCGATGCTGCCGCCGGAAGAGATCGCCGGCGCCGTGTACGACCTGATCCGCGACGACGACGCCACCGGCATCGCCATGGGTGTCTCCCTCGGCGACACCCGCCGCGTCGTCGACCCCCCGATTACCCTCCCCGTCACGTCGGGGGATACGGCGGCCCAACAGCGCCGGTAGTACGCCGCGCGACGGTCTCCAAACGTCGATTCTCCCGATCGCGCCCGTATGTTTCTCGGGCACGTTAGATGGTCCTTGTGCACGACAGATGGT
>JBBSDV010000192.1:0-5536 GCA_038240335.1 Dehalococcoidia bacterium | reverse complement strand
TGCTGGTCATCGTGCTCGCCATCGCGTTCCTGCGCGCGAGGCGACGAGGCGCGCCGGCGATGCGCGTCGGATCGATCGCGCCAGCCGCAGGATCGCGGCGCACATGGCGTGTTCGGCTTGAGCCGCTGCTGCCGGCGCTTCGGCTGGGCGCGATTGCGCTCCTCCTCGTCGCTCTGGCGCGGCCGCAGCACGGCGAGACCGCGGCGACGGCAGACGGCGAGGGCATCGACATCGTTCTCGCGCTCGATACGTCCTCGAGCATGTCGCAGCCTTTCGCGCGCAGCCGCACGCGCTTGCAGGCCGCCGAGGACGTGCTTTCGCGCTTCGTCGACGGACGGACGCACGATCGCGTCGGTGTCGTCGTGTTTCGCGGCTCGAGCCTCGCGCTCAGCCCGCTGACCACCGACTACGCGGCGCTGCACGCGAGCGTCGAAAACGCCGGGAGTATCCACCTCGACGACGGCACGGCGATCGGCGTCGCGCTCGGGCAGTCGGTGAACCTGCTGCGCGTGTCGAGCGCCCCGAGCCGAATCGTTATTCTGCTCACCGACGGCGAGAACAATGCGCACGAGATCGAACCGCTGGCGGCGGCACGCATCGCGGAGCGGCTCGGAGTGCGGGTGTACACCGTCGGCGTCGTTAGCCCCGGCGACACGCCGACGCGCTCGACCCTGGCCGTCGACGAGGCGTCGTTGCGGCAGATTGCGAGCGTCACCGGCGGCGCTTACAATCGCGCCGAGAATCCCCAGACGCTCAGCGACATCTACGCGAGCATCGATTCGCTCGAACGCTCGCGGTTCGAGGATCGCACCGTTACTCGCTACGACGACGTCGCTCCGTACGTGCTCGCGGCCGCGGTCGCTCTGCTGCTCGTAGAGCTGACGCTGCGCTACACCGTGCTGCGGAGGGCCGTATGAGCTTCGGTTCACCCGCGTATTTGCTACTAGTCGTCGCAGCGCCGGTCGCAGTGCTCCTGACCGCGCTGTGGATCCGCTGGCGTGGCGGAGCGGCTCGCCGCCTCGGCATTGCAGCCCCGAGACTTGTCGCCCTCATGCTGCCCGCCATGCTCGTCGTCGCCGCGATCGCCCTCGCTGCGCTGGCGGCGGGTCGCCCCCAGTTCGGCACCCACGATCGCACCGTCGAGGCGCGCGGCGTCGATCTTGCGATCGTCCTCGACGTATCGAACAGCATGCTCGCGGACGACGCCGCGCCGACGCGCCTCGGCCGCTCGCAGATCGAGATCGAGGCGCTGATCGACAGGCTCAACGGCGATCATGTTGGGCTGATCATGTTCGCCCGCCAGCCGTTTATGCGATCGCCGCTAACGTCGGACCTGCGGGCGCTCCACACGCTCGTCGCCGGCATAGATGCGGAGCGCTCGCTCGTCGCCCCCGGATCCGATCTCGGAAGCGCGATTCACTCCGGCCAGGCGATGCTCGCGCGGGGCGACGCCCAGACGAAGGTGATGCTCATCGTCTCGGACGGCGAAGATCACGGCGCAGGCGTCGCGTCGGCGCTCGCGGACCTTCGCGCGGCGAAGATTCGCGTCTACACCGCCGGCGCCGGCACGGCCGCGGGCGCGCCGATCCGCGATCTCGATCGCGCGGGCGTGCCGCAACCGCGCGTCGATGCATCGGGCGCGCCCGTCGTCACGCGGCTCGATGCGGAGGCGCTGAGCCGTATCGCGAACGCCGCCGGCGGGCGGTACATCGCGCTCGCCGGCGATGGCACGCCGCTGACCGGTCTCGCAGCGGAACTCGACAGCCTCGCCCGCACGACGTTTGACGCAAAGCGCACGTCGCAGCCGATCGAGCGCTTCCAGATCTTCGCGGCACTGGCGCTGCTCCTCGCCGCCGCCGAGATGGTAGCGCCGCTGCTTCGATCGCCGGCACGGCTGCGGCGAGCGGCGGCGCGGCTGTGGCCGCTCGGAGCGGCGGGATTGTTCGCCGGCGCGATCTGTACATCGGCCGTCGTCGAGGTGAACCGTCGCGGCAACGAAGACTACGCGCGCGGCCAGTACGACGCGGCCGTCGGGGAGTACCGGACGGCCGAAGCGATCGCCCCGGGCCGCGCCGAGCTGTCGTACAACGCCGGCAACGCCCTCGACCGCAACGGCGACTTTGCGCGCGCCATCGATGAAACGCAGCGCGTCCGCGCTGATCGCAACGATCTCGTCGCCAGGATCGAGTACGCGCTCGGCAACCACTACATCGGCGCAGCCCGCATTGCCGACGCCGTCGAGGCCTACAAGCGATCGCTCCTCGCTGATCCGAATGACCGCGACGCGAAGCACAATCTCGAGGTCGCCTCGGCGCGGCTGGTCCCCACCTCGTCGCCAACAAGGCAGCCCTCCGCGACAGCGACATCGCTGACCGCCGACGGCACGCCCGCTCCGGGCGGCGCAGCGGATAGCGGTGCAATCACGCCGAACGCGACGGGTCGCGCGGGCATCGACGGCACGGGCACGCCGGGCACGTCCGGTACGCCGGCACCCGTGGCGAGCGACGAACTCACCGACGACGAGCTGCAACGCGCGCTCGATGAGGCCCTCGCGGGCATCAACAAGGAGTTTTCCCAGGACGAAGCGATCCGCGCACTCGACCTGCTCGATGAGCAGAACCGCCGCGCGTTCGAGCGCACCGGCCCGCCAGGCGGCGTCGCGGCGCTCCCGGATTATTGAGCGGCGCGAGCGGCGTCCGTCGTTGGCCTAGACGCCCGCGTAAGAGTGGAAGCCACTGACCCAGAGGTTCACCGCGAAGTACGTGAAGAGCACGCCTGCGTAGCCGAGGATCAGCACCGCCGCGCTCCGCTTTCCGCGCCACCCCTTGAGGCCGCGCGCGTGCAGGTAGCCGGCGTAGATCAGCCACGTCACGAGCGCCGATGTCTCCTTCGGATCCCAGCCCCAGTAGCGGCCCCAGGCGGAGTTCGCCCACCATGCGCCGAGTGCGACGCCGAGCGCCAGCATCGGGAAGCCGACGAGCACCGACTTGTGGGCGATCTCCTCGAGCCGCGCCGCCGAAGGTAGGCGCGCGAACCGCCGTTTGCCATCCTGCACGAAGTACAGCACCGCGGCACCGAACGAGACCGACAGGGCGCTGTACGACAGCATCATCATGCCGACATGGATGGCCAGGATGCGGTTTGCCTGCAGTGCCGGGATCAGCGGCGTCACCGCTGCCGGGAAGAACACGAGCGAGATCGTAAACAGCGCGGCGATGCCCGGGAAGAGCACCGCGCCGAGGGCGCGCTGGTTGTAGACGCGCTCGAAGATCACATAAAACAGCGTGCTGCCCCATCCGAGGGCGATCGTGTATTCGTACATGTTCGCGTACGGCGGGTGGCCGACGGCGGCCCAACGGAACGCGAGCGATGCCGTCAGCGTTGCCAACGTCAGCCACGACGCCGCGGTGGCGAAGGGCCCAACGTAGGCCGGCGGCTCGCTGGCCGCAGCGACTGTCATGCTCGTGCCTGCCGTCGTCTCGGCGCTGCGATAGGTGACGCGTGGCCACAATGGCAGCGCGAGGTACGCCGCCGCCGCGCACAGCGAAAGCACGTACGCCGCGATGAAGCTGTTGTAAGCGAGCGATTCCATACCAACCACCTGCACGGCCCGCACCTGTTCACTCTTCGGGCCGCGCCACCAGTAGTATGAACTACGCGCCTGAGTGGCCCAACGATTCGTCATCGAGGTGGAGGGTGAAGCTGGAAGCTTCACGTCACCCGCCAAGCGAAGGGTCTTCTCCCGCCACCACTGAAGACCTGTGACGTTCGCGAAGGCGCGCCGGCGATCGCTGTGTGCTCTGTGGCCACAGGTGGATTGTTCCGCGGACGCGAGTCCTATCGCGCCGCCGGCACCCGCCGCTTCGGCGTCGGCGCTGCCTTCGCTGGCGTCGCTTTCGGCACCGGCGTGCCAGGCGCCCCGGGCGGGCGGCGGAACTCGATCCGCCGGAAGGATTCGGCGTGGTCGAAGCCGGTCTGCTTGCGGCGCTCTTTGTTGCGCTTGCCGGCCGCGAGCCAGCCCTTCAGGATCTCCTCGCGCGAACGGCCGTCGATCTGGCTCGTGTGGCAAAGGATCGCGTCGGCCTTCTTCTCGAGGTACGGCGCGATATCGACGTGGAAGTCGGGGGTCTCGGCGCCGGCCATCAACAGCTCCGCCGTGCGGTGCGGCCCAAATCCGGCGCGCACCTGCTCGTTGTAGTACAGCGGGTCGTGCGCGGCCGGAAATAGCGCGTCCCGCACGACGCGGCCGACGACGCGGTGGTCGGTGTGGTTGAAGCCGCTCCGAAAGCCATCCCAGCTGATCATCAGATCGGGCTTCAGCGTGCGGATCGCCTTGACGACCATGCCGCGCAGCTCGTGCGTCTCCTCGAGGAAGCCGTCGCCCATGCCCCAGAAGATGCACTGATGCAGCCCAAGCACCTTGGCCGCCGCCCGCTGCTCCGCCTCGCGCATCGCCGCCAGCTCTTGCCGCCGCAGCGACGCGTCGCGCGTGCCCTTGTCGCCGCTGGTGGCGATCAGGAGTGTCACTTCCATGCCCATGTCGCAGATCTTGGCGATCGTGCCGCCGGCGAGGAACTCGGCGTCGTCCGGATGCGCCGTGATGATCAGCGCCCGTTCGTACGTCGCCCACTTCTGCTCCGGTGTCAGTTCCTTCTTCTTTGGAGGCATGGTCGTCGTCCTCGCTGCAGCGGTGTTCGGCGTGTTGTCGCCGCTCGATCATAGAAGCTGCCCGTAATTCGTGCCATCGCGATCGCCGGCCGGCCTTGATCGGTTCCTTGACCTAGCGCCCGCCGCGATGTGATCTGTAGGCCGGATCGTCGCGGAGCGACACCCGGACTGCCGGGTCGGAACACGCGGATCGATGGCGGCCACTACGGGTTGGCCACAAAGGAGCAGGGTATGAACGCCGCGACGTACGTCAAGGATCAACTCGAGTCGGTGTTCAATCTGCTGAACATGTGCGTGGGCGGCATGGACGAGGAGCAGTACAATTGGCAGCCACCCGGCTGCGCGAACTCCCCGGCCAAGTCGCACGTACACGCGCTCACCGCGCTCGACTTCTTCGTCTTGCGCGCGGCGCGGCGCGGCGACATGCTCTGGCCGGCGTTCGCCGCCGATCACGGACTGCCACGGAAAGCGCAGGAGATCTGGGCGCACGAAGGCGCGATCCCGCTGCCGGCGCTCAAGGAGTTCGGCCAGCTCGCCCAGAAGGCGGCGATGGAGTACATCGCGACGATCAAGGACGACGACCTCGACCGCGTCATCGACACGCAGTTCTTCGGCGAGCAGTCGCTCGCGTTCCTGCTGCAGCTCGCCACTACGCACACGGTCGCCCACGCCGGCGACATGGCCGCCATCAAAGGCGTCCAGGGCGTGAAGGGTCTCCCGTTCTAGCAGCGCCCGCCAGTCGGCGCGTGCCAGCTGCAAACGTGCCGGAGCGGCGAACGGATGCGTCATCCGTAGGGCTCAGGTCTTCAGGCAGCTTGTCCTCGGCTTCGCACTCTCCAGCGTCAGCCAGGGGCGGTGGTCTCGCATC
>JBBSDV010000191.1:0-5540 GCA_038240335.1 Dehalococcoidia bacterium | reverse complement strand
GAGGCTGTCGAGCGAGACGACGCGCACGCTGCTCGTCCGCAGCGACGACATGAAGTCCTTCGTCTCGATCCCCATGTGCTCGGCGATCTCTTGCCGCGTCGGCGTCCGATCGAGCTTCGCATGCAGCGCCGCCGTCGCCTTCTCCATGTCGCTGCCGAACTTCTGCAGCGAGCGCGGCAACGGGTGGGTCGCCCGAATCGCGTCGAGGATGGAACCGCGAATGCGGGGCAGCGCGTACGTCGAGAACTTCGCCCCCTTGTTGGGGTCGAACGCGTGCCACGCCTCGATCAGCCCCTGTACGCCATACGAGACCATATCCTCGTACTGGAGGATGCCGCCGTTGCTGCTGCCGACCGAGATCCGGTTGACCGCGTGCCGTACAAGCGGCATGTAGTCCTTGATGATCTTCGTCAGGTTCGCTTCTGAGAACAGATCAGTGTCGTTTTCGACGGTCGCCGGCATGACGACTCGTGCGTCGGGCTCGGCGTTATGTGCTCCCTCAGAGGGCGCGGCTTCCGGCATCTGTCCTCCCACCACGGTAACCATTTCTGGCCGCTGTCCAACGTGCCCAGTATTCGAGAACGCTGGTGTCTGGAGGCATGCGGCAGTTCCCGAGAGACGAGCGCGAGAGTCCTGATGTTTCGATCGGCGCCAATCGTGCGGAATAGGAGCGACGGTCGCTGCGACGAGCACGACGGCGCTGATATACTCGCGGCGATCATGATGTTCTCCTCGCCGGCAACCCGCACCGAGCCAAGCGAGCGCGCCTTTGGCGCCGTCGACTTGCTGACGCTCGTGCTTGAGGCGATTCGGCCCACCCTCGGCTTCGACCTCGCCGTGGCGGTTCTCTGCGAGGACGGCCGGCACGTCGTGCCGGTGTTCGCGGCCGGTGCGCTCACCGCGGGCGTCACGGAGGGTGTGCACGTGCAGGCCCTTGCCGCCTTCGTCGAGCTCGCCGGCGTCGACCACGCCTCGTGGCCAAGCGAAGACCCGAACGTTATCGCCATGTCCGGCGGCGCAGGCGAGACGCCGCTCGCAGAGCCGGACGAGTACGAGGATGCGCCGCTCGTCGTCGCCGGCGCCGTCACGGGCATGCTGCGCATCGCCTGCCCGTCGCCGCTCTCGCAGGACCAACGGAGGCTCTACTTCGCAATGGCCAGCGACGTCTCGAAGGCGATCGAGCGCCTCGATGTCCAGCGCGGCCAAACCAAACTCGCGCAGGAGCGCCTGCTGCAGTCCGAGAAGATGTCCAGCGTCGGGCAGCTCGTCTCCGGCGTCGCCCATGAGCTGAACAATCCGCTGACCGGCATCATGGGCTTTGCCCAGCTGCTCCTCCTGGGCGATCTCGAGGACGCGCCGCGGCAGCAGGTCGAGACGATCTATGCCGAGGCCGAGCGCGCCTCCAAAATCGTGTCGAACCTGCTGACGTTCGCGCGCCGTCGCAAGTCACAGCAGGAGCCGGCCAACCTGAACACGCTGATCGACCGCGTCCTGGAGTTGCGCAACTACGATCTGCGGGTGCGTAACATCAACACCGACCTTGCCCTCGACCCGGCGCTGCCGGAGACGATGGTCGACACGAACCAACTGCAGCAGGTGTTCCTCAACATCATTATCAATGCCGAACAGGCAATGCGCGCGGAGATGGCCCGCCGCGATGGCGAGGGCGAGGAAGGCCGGCTGCGGATCACGTCGCGAGTCAGCGATGGTGCCATCCGCGTCTCGTTCGAGGACAGCGGTCCCGGCATGAGCGCGGAGACGGTACGGCGCATCTTCGATCCGTTCTTCACCACGAAGGACGCCGGCGAGGGCACCGGCCTCGGCCTGACCATCTGCTACAACATCGTAGAAGAGCACAACGGCCGCATCTGGGTCGAGAGCGCGCCCGGCCGCGGCAGCACGTTCCACATCGAGCTGCCGATCGTCGTCGGCGCCGCGCCGCGCCGCACGATCGGCGGCGGCGACGCTATGCCGGCGCCCGAGACCGAGAAGCGCCGTATTCTCGTCGTCGACGACGAAGACAGCATCCAGAAGCTACTCACCGGCGTGCTCGAAATGGACGGCCACGAGATCCACGTCGCCAGCAATGGCCGCGACGCCCTCGCCCGCATCCAGCAGTCATCGTTCGACCTGATCATCAGCGACATCAAGATGCCCGTGATGGGTGGCCCCGAGATGTACACCCATCTGCGCGAGAGCGGCAATCCGCTCGCCCGCCGCGTTATCTTCATCACCGGCGATACCGTCGCGCCCGAGACCCGCCGCTTCCTGCAGGGCGTCGACAACGCCGTTCTCGCCAAGCCGTTCCGCCTCCGTGACGTACGCGAAGCCGTTCGCACCGCGCTCAGCCGCGGGTGATCGCGGTGCTTGCCCGGCCGCGCCGCGACGGCCTACACTCGCGCTGTGGATGATGTGAGGCAGGGAACGCCGGCGGTGCAGGATCTGCGCGCGCTCCGGCGGTGGTGGTGGGTACCGGTCGCGGCGATTGTCATCGCCGTCGTTGTCGCGCTGGCGCTCGTCGCGGTCAGTTCATCGTCCGCCGAAGCCCGCTTTCGCGAGAACGTCGTTATCGACGCGCTGCCGCCGCTCTTCGGCCCGCCGATCGCGCCCGGTCCGTTCGACTACGCCCGCGTCGCCACGAGCGATGCGGTCATCGCCGATGTCGCCCAGCGCGCAGGCACGACGCCGGAACTCATGAAGCCCCGGCTGACCGCCGAAGCCCGGATCAATACGCCGGAGATCGACTTCAAGGTAACCGGCGCGAACGCGCTTGCCGTCGGCCGTGCCTGGCGCGATAGCTTCGAGCGCGCGGCGGTCGAGCAAACACCATCGCTCGAAGCAACGCTGGCACAGCCGTACGAGAGGCAGCTCGCTGCAGCAGCGGCGGCACTGCAGCAGCGCTCGGACGTCGCCCTAGCGGCGCCGAATGGCGCGATCGAACAGCAGCAGCTTAAGGCGGCGCAGGAGAACTACGAGACCGCATCCCGGCTCAGCCAGTCGTACACGATCACGGCGGGGACAATGAAGGCGCAGCCATTCGCCGTCGTCGGCCCCTACGTCGTGAGCGCCGGTGTCCGTTCAACGCGCGGACGGCTCGCTGCCGCCCTCGCGATCGGCCTCGTCGCCGGCGTCATTGCCGCCCTGCTGCTGGAATGGACATCGCGCCGCCGGACAGGGGCCACCACGTCGTCCGACAATGTCATGCGCGGCGCACGCTTTCATCCAGCGTCTCCGCCGGTATCGCCAGACGATGCGGAGGTGCTGTCCGCCGCCGACAATTCTGGCTTTCAGCCCGCGTACGATGGGACCCTACCTGCCGCTGTATCCGCGGATGCACCCGCTCCGATCGAGCGTCCTTCGAAGCGCGCCGGCCGCGGTAGCCGATGACCGCACGTCCACGATTGTCGGCTCGGCATGCCTGACACGCCGCACATGCTGCTCATCTGCGCCCTCGATGTCTGGTCGCTCGACGACGGCAAGGGCGCGCCGACGCTCGAACGCACGTTGCGGGCGTACAGTGTTGCCGGCTGGCATATCGACGTCGTGCTGCCCGACGTGGGCGCCAACCACTTCTACCAGCCGAAAACCGGAGGACGCCGACGGCCGAACGTCGCGCCGGAATCGCGACCCGAGATCGCGAACGTCGTGTTCCACCCCTTCCACATGCCCAGCCTGCGCGATCTGCCGCTGCTCCCGGGCCTCCCCGCGCCGGTCGAGAAGGTCGACCAGAAGGTCCGCTTCGCCCTCGCCTTTCCGTGGCTCGCGGCGAAGTACGCGGAGCGCCTGCTTCGCAATACCGAGCGCGCCTTCGACGTCATCTACGCGTACGAAGCGCACGCCGTGCTCGCCGCGCGGCTGCTTCGGCGGCACGGCTTTCGGTTGCCGCTGGTCACGCGATTTCAAGGCACCGTGATGCATCCGGCGCTGAGCGATCGGCTGTTGTATGTTCGCCGTTACGAGGAGGCGTTAGCGCTGAAGACGGACGCCGATCTGGTCATCATGACCGACGACGGCACGCAGGGCGACGACGTGCTCGCGCGCCTCAACCGCGGCTCCTCGGGCCGCGTCCGCTTCTGGCGCAACGGCCTCGATCTCGATCGCTTGCACGCCGCATCGGCCGCCGAGCGCACGGCTGCGCGGAGCGATTTTGGCATCGCCGCCGACGCCTTCGTGATGCTAACCGCATCGCGTCTGGCGACATGGAAGCGCGTCGATCGCGCCATCCGCGCGTTGCCAAAGATTCGATCGTGGCTGCCGGAGGCGGTGCTGCTCGTCGTCGGTGATGGCGAAGAGCGCGAACATCTCGAATCACAGGCGCGAGACCTCGGCGTCGAGGCGCACGTGCGGTTTGCCGGTGCGGTGCCGCAGACCGACGTGATGCGCTACATGCACGCGACCGACGTCTTCCTTGCGATCGCCGACCTGTCGAACGTCGGCAACCCGCTTTTGGAAGCGATGGCGTGCGGCATGTGCATCGTCGCCGTCAACGCCGGCGACACCTGCGATCTGATCGCCGACAACGTTACGGGCCGGCTGATCGATAACTCCAACCGCTCCGGAGTCGTCAAGACGCTCGAAGATCGGCTCGCCGATCTGCTGGTTACGCTGGCGAATGACGCCTCACAGCGAGAGCGCCTCGCCGCCGCAGCGGAGGGCTACGCCCGCACGCACTTCTGGACCTGGGATCAACGGATGGCAGCGGAGGTCGAGGCGGTCGGCAAGCTCGTGTCGAATTAGCAGTTCAGAGTTCCCGCTTCCCGCATCCCGCTTCTCCACCGCGATACACTTGCTCCGATGATCGAACCTGAGACCGCGCCGATCGCTCCGCGCGGGTCGTTTCTGGCGAGCGTCAATGTCGTTGCGTTGACGTACGCGGCCGACGGGGTGCTCGCGTTCGCAGCCGGCGTCATCGTCGCCCGCGCCCTCGGCCCAGACGGCCGCGGCGCGCTCGGGCTTTTCACGGTCTCGACGGCGATCGCGCAGATGATCTTCGGGCTCGGTTTCGCCAACGCAGCGATCTATTACATCAACAAGCGCGAGATCGCGCTCGCCGACGTCGTCGCCGCGGCCCACGTGATCACGGTCGCGTCGCTCGTTGCGACAGGGCTCGTCGTGCTGGCCATCGTGCCGCTCGCCGGCGCCGACGCGCTCGGCGACGGCGTCTCGGCATGGCTACTTATCGCGGCGGTACCGGCGCTGATGTACGCGGCGACGCTGCGGGCGGTACTGCAGGCGACAAGCCGATTCATGGCGATGGGCTTCGTCACGATCGTCCAGCCGCTCGTGATGCTCGCGCTCGTCAGCGCCGTCTACGCGTTCGGCGACCCGACGCCGTTGCTCTTTGTGATCTTCTGGATCGCCTCGAACGCGGCGGCGGCGCTGTTCGCGCTATCGCAAATCGGGACTAGAGATCTCGATCTTGCCCACATCGTGAGGCCGCGCTGGGCGACGCTGCGGCGGCTTGCCCGGTTCGGTGTGCAGGGCGAGAGCGGCAACGTGCTGCAGCTCCTCAACTATCGGCTCGATCAGTATCTCGTGCG
>JBBSDV010000190.1:0-5568 GCA_038240335.1 Dehalococcoidia bacterium | reverse complement strand
CGCCGGCGGCGGCCGTAGACGCGACCGTCGGTGTCGCGACGGCTGTCGCGGCGGCGTAGGTGCCGGACGCCGGCGTGATCTTGAACTGAGTGACGGGTGTCGGATCGTATTCCGCGGCTACGTTGCAGCCAACGCCCGTCAGTATTTCGTGTTCGCGGTCACAATCTGTGCCGATGGGACTTCTCGCTACGACGGTTAGACAACGGTTTCTTAATTACCCGCCAATCTCCTTGGGTATAAGCTTGTTGTGTATGTGACGTGGTGTGGAGGCCCTCACACCACGGCGAGGATCGGGATGCGTATGACGTCGAGGAGCTCGAGGAAGCAGCAAACCGAAGCGACAGTTCCCACCGCCCCCAGACGCAGGGCTCGCAAGGGGAAGCTCTCCGCCGGCATCATCGCGATCAGTTCGGCGGCGATCCTCTCGATTTACACCTTGGGGCGCGCCAACACGAGCTCAGCGTTTGAGCAGCTCACCATCGACGCACCAACCACCGCCGCCACGTTGGTAGCGCCCGGTTCACAAGCCTCCGGCGGTGTACGAACTGCCTCTTCCGGCGCGCCTTCTACGAGCCGTGCCCAGCCCACAGCAATTCCAAATGCGACGTACAAGGACGGGACGTACACGGGCAGCGGCACGAGCCGCCATGGCGGCATGCAGATTGCCGTCGTGATTAAGGACGGCAAGATCGCCTCCGCCAACGTGACTTCATGCTCCACACGCTACCCCTGCTCTGACATTAACCCGCTGATTCGTGCAGCCGTCTCCCAGCAGGTCGTCCCCGCAAACCACGTTTCGGGCGCGACAGACAGCTCGCAGGCCTACAGGCAAGCATTGAGCAGCGCCCTCAAGCAAGCGAAGGCATAGGACCCCCACAATCGACGAGTTGACCCGTGGCTATTTGCAAACACGTGTATTCATGGATACGCCCGTCGTCATCGAACTCGTCGAGCCGGGGTATGACGAGACGGAGCTATCCAAACGCACAGACCGCGCCTTTGGCTGGTTCGCAGAGGTGGAACGGCGTTGTAGTCGCTTCGATGAAGCGAGCGAGCTCAGAAGCCTCTCTCGACGCCTCGGCGAGCCAACCAGCGTGTCAGCACTCCTGTTTAACGCGATCGACATCGCTCTCAAGGTTGCAGATCTCACAGGCGGCGCCCTGGATCCTGCGATCGGCCGCGTCATGGAGCAGTCGGGCTTCGATACGAACTACCTCACGGGGGAACGGGTGACGTCCCCCGTACCCGCCGACGCGTCCGGCACCTATCGCGACATCGTGCTCGATCACGACGCACGCACCGTTACGCTTCTCCGACCCATGTCGCTGGATCTCGGTGCGGTCGCGAAAGGTCTCGCGCTCGATCTGGCCGGTCGGGAGCTGTCCGCCCTCGGCGGGTTCGCTATCAACGCTGGCGGCGATATCCTCGCTCGTGGTTGCAACGCGGACGGTGAACCGTGGCGGATCGGCATCCGCCATCCTCGAGACAACGACGAGTTACTCGCCTCACTGCGCATCACCAACGCTGCGGTGTGCACTTCTGGAGACTACGAGCGTCCAGACGCCGGGGGAGACGGGCACCATATCCGCAATCCGGTCAACGGTAGCTCTGCGGGATCGGCTGTAAGTGTGACCGTGGTTGCTCCAACAGCCATCGTGGCAGATGCGCTCTCAACGGCCGTGTTCATCCTCGGCCCGAGAGCCGGCCTCGACGTGCTGAACGATCAGGGAATCGACGGCCTGATCGTCTGCCCCGACCTCAACATCGTCGCAACAGCCGGCATGGCGAGATATTCGTCATGACGAGCTTCTCTGCCCTAGCGTCTTCGCGGATCGATTCCTTACTTCGCTTTCTACGCACGCCGAAAGGCCTGCTCATAGTCATCTTTTCAGGCCTTCTTGGCATCTCGTTTGCAAAACTCGGCAACGAGGTCGTGGCGTCAAAGATCGTCGTCGCCGGGGTAACTGCTGCCGCCCTTGACATCGGCTTGAGCTATTGGCGCCGCCGCGAATGGGTGCTGCCGGACGGCGCCGTCCTCACGGGCATGATCGTCGCCTTCGTCCTAAGACCTCAAGAGAGCTTGTTGGTCGTTGTCGCCGCCGTCGGCGTTGCGATTCTCAGTAAGCACGCGTTACGCACCCACTGGTCAAACATCTTCAACCCTGCGGCGGTCGCTCTCGTTTTTGCCGCCATTGTGTTGAATGCGGGCCAGAGCTGGTGGGGCGCCCTCCCCGATCTCGGCATCATCGGTGCTCTGATCGTTCTTGTCGCGGGCGGCTTCATCGCCGATCGTATGAACAAGCTGCCGATGATCCTGGCCTTCGGCGGCGTCTACTTCACGTTGCTGACCGTCGCTAGCTTCCTTGATTCGTCTGCCGTCGCCGAGACGTTTCGAACGCCCGACCTGCAGGCCGTGCTGTTCTTTGCCTTTTTCATGCTCGACGACCCGCCAACCAGTCCGGTTCGTCACGAAGACCAAATCGTCTTCGGCGTAATCGTCGCAACCGTTGCGTACTTTGTATACAAGCAGTTCGGCGGCATCTATTATCTGCCGGCCGGGTTGCTCGTCGGCAACTTGTGGGAATCTTGTCGTCGACTCGTCCTCAGTCGCGTTCGCCTCGGCGTCCTGACGCTCACGGTCATCGGACGCCGGCTCCAATATCAGGTCGCAGACAACAAGACGATACGTACGTTGCGGGTGGCTTCCGGCGTGGCGACCGCCGTGGTGACTGTTGTCTTGTTGGTCGTAGCGACCGTCGCGAGCTCCGGCAACGCGTCGGACGCCGTCGGTAGCGATCTCGCCAGTGGCCCGCCAACGACTGTCCCGTCGGCGCAGCCGCCAACTCCCGTGGCGTCCGCGCGGCCGGCAGCTCCTGTACCGTCTGCGGAGCCGCCAGCTGCACCGTATCCTATTCTGACGACCTTCAACGCCGACGTTAGTGGCACCTATTCTCAGACTAACAGCGGTGGTGCGACAGATCTGACGGTCGATGCGGTGACGAGCGGCGATCTCGTGCTGAAGATGCATTTGGAGCTCTCGTCGACGGCCGGAGCCGCCAGCTCGCAGGCCACCATCAACGTGAACAAGGCGCAACTCTTGGATCCAAGCTCGAATACCATTCTGTGCGATGGCCAGTTCAGCGCATTTAACTCGAACCTCGTGCGCGCAACCTGCGTCGGCCGCGGGCCGTATCAGGGAGTGCAGATTACGTTCTCACCGACTATGCAGTCTGACTCCGCGACGACGCTTAGCGGAACCATGACCGGCTCGATGCAACGCACGCAGTAAGCGATGACATGAGGTTCAGTTGGTGCGAGGGATGTTCCGTGCACCCTGATTTTGCTTCCGTCTTCCGCCTGCCAACGCACCCGCCACTCGTTCACCTCGCGGTTGTACCCGTTCCGCTCGCCCCCATCGCCTTGATCGCCATGACGCCGCTTCCGCACGCGCGCGGTCGGGATCGTTCCCGGGCGGCGTGGTGACGCAACGGGCAGATCTGCTGCGTCTCACGATTGACCGCCCAACGAGATCAGCGCCAGGACGGTCACGACGACGAGCCCACCCGTGAAGTACGCCGTCTGAAGTGGCGACGCCGGGTCATCGTCGAAAATCGGCCAGACCACCTCGAACAAGAACAGGGCGATGGTGATCCCTAACGCGACCGTCACCATGCGTTTAAGCATCGACGCCCGGGCCGGTTACAGAGTTGCTCGAAGTCATAAGATGGACAGCGTAACGCAAGACGCGCGTCCGCAACGGCGTCCAGAGCGCGTCCGAATATCCAGGCGCCTTACCTGATTGATCGAGCGCGCAGGCTGGATGCTCATCCGTGAGGTCACCCACAGCTCCGGCGAACGCTCCCACGATTGTGCCATCGCCGTCATAGACGACTGGTGGGGGACGGCGCTACGGCTTACCGTCGGCATCTCTCTCCATTCGGTCGAGGCGCGTGTAGTAGTCCGGGATCTCACGGAGATGGGCAAGTGCGATCTTGGCCGTGACGATCGGGTCGTTGTGCGTCACGTCTGTCTCCGGATCGCGCTGCCCATGCTCCAACTCAACGTCAAGACCCATGCGAAACTGCTCGACATTGACTCGAGACCAGTCGATCCCCAATTGGTCTCCGATGGCCCGTGCTTGGTCAATACTGAACTTAGCTTTTGGCATACGCTCCTCGTGTCCGATATCTGGGGTTGGGTCGGGAGTCCGCCCCACCGTCCTCCGTCCCGTACCCTATCGCTTCAGTCCATGTTACGCGAACGCTGCTTCGTTCCGACGCAATATCAGCTTCCGCCGAGATTCGAAGGGCGCACGATTCCGCCATCGTCGAGGTGGCCGCATCTTCGACGCTCGTTAGGTCGTCCGCCGTGGTTCGGGTTGGCGCAGAAAAGGTCATCGTATAGCCCAAGAACCGGCGCCGATGCTCAAGGAGTTCGGAATCCGTGCGCATGGCAGAGATCCTTGAGCGTATCGACGTACACGTAGTCGGAATCTCGCATCGTCTCAAGGAATGAGAGCGTGGCGCGCGGCTTCAACACACGGCGAAGCTCTCCCAACACCCGTGGTCGGTCAGGTATCTCACCAAACACGGCGGCTAGAAACGCGGCATCGATGGACCCATCGACCAAGGGCAATCGAGTGGCGTCCGCCGCAAGCGCATCAACGTTTCCGACGCTGCGCGCATGCAACCGTTTGCGAAGTAACGCCAACATGCCCGGCTGCAACTCGATGCATATGACTTTCCCCCGAGGCCCAACTATGCGCGCCACCTCCGGAGTGAAGTAACCGGGTCCCGGTCCTACCTCCAGGACCGTCTGATCCAACGTCAGTCGAAACGACTCCAAGAGGGGACGGACGGGATCGAGCAAGCCGCGAACGGGCAGAGTCAGCCCGCCCGCCTGGCTGACTGGGATCGGGCCGCCGCGGCCTTCGCGCTCGCGGAACCAGATGCGCGACGCCGCGATGGCCGCCACCGAAAACAGCGTCCACATGGTTGCAACCCAAAAGAGGATCGTCCTGGTGCGGTTCATCGCGAGTTTATGCTACGACCGAACCGGTCACACGGAAAGCCTCTGACGAGTGCGATTTCGTGAATGGGACCATAGGGTCCGTTGATCCGCCGGTCAACACGACTTGTCGTCGTGTGCAGGACAAGGAACTGCTCAGTTTCCGCTTTGTTCGACATCTAAGGCCCGCCGTGAACGTCTAATGCGTACACGACTCTTGTGGCGCAGCCATTTGTCCCGCCGATACCCGCCACCGTTGCTGCGGCGACCGCCGTCCCCTCCTTGTTTCGATGGTCGGGTCTCAGGTCGCAACCTGCGCGCCGTGCTCGATCAGGTGTTGCACCTGACGCGACGCGCGCATCTCCCAGAATCGCGCCTGAGAATGCCCGCCCGCTACCGAGCTGCAGCCGTTACGCTTCGGACTCTCGGAGATTGGTGTGGGCATACGCTCAGACGCGCAGCCAGACGCGCAGCGTTCGTTTCGAACACTCGTGTTGTTTCGCGGGCAGCGATTCAAGGTCATCGCTGCGTTAAAGACGCAGCCGCCTCCGGATGCACATT
>JBBSDV010000189.1:0-5640 GCA_038240335.1 Dehalococcoidia bacterium | reverse complement strand
GCGCTCGCTGCGCCGACGCTCGAGCTCGATGAGGGCCTGCGCGCCGCCTGCGATGCGGCGTGGTGGTCGCTCCCGCGGCGCCCTGTCGTCGAGGGCTACCGGTAGCACACTTTAACTTGAGGTCGCGTCTCGATCGCACGAAGCCATCCCTTGCTCCGTTGGCGCGTGTCCGCCTATTCTTCCCTCATCCGAACAAACGTACGGAAGAGGTGCCCCGATGACCCCCGCCGCCACGCGCACGCGACGCATCTTCGGGGCGTACTCGCCGGCGCCGCTCAATGACACCGCCGCGCCGCCCTTCCCCGGCCGCGAGGCTGACGACGAAAACGACACGCCGTCCGAGGGCGTCGAGCTCGACTACGAATGCGCACCGCAGGATTGGTCACCGATCTCGCCGGGTGCGTCGACCGCCGATGTGCCGGTGCGTTTCGTAGACGGCTCGATTAAATCCAAGACCGTCGGCTCGCTGCTCGTCGGCTATCGGCGCCGGCCGCTCATCGCGGCAGCGGTATCGGCAGCCGCCCTCGAGATCGATGGCCGCATCGTCACGCGCGGCGCCGGCACGATCGTGCGCAAGGTGCTCTGTGTCTACTCCGACGGCATCGAGCGCGACGACATCACCGAGGCGTTTCACGCGCTCCGCGAACTCGGCGTCGAGCTGCGCGAGCGGCCGCTCGGCAGCGTCGCCGGCGATTTCGATGCGATGCGCCGCGGCACCCGCAGTCTCGCCATGGAGGCGATGGAGGAGGCCGAACGCAGCGTCATGCTCGCCGACTTCACGAAGCCGACGCTGATGGACGGACTGCTTGAACGGCGCCTCGCGACGGCGCCGACGCACAACGTCCCGGTCATCGGCCTCGTCAAGCGGCAGATGGCCACCTACTTGCCGCCCTCGCTGCAGGAGATGACATACGCGCTGCGTCCCGGCGAGCGCACGCCGGCGTTCGTTTTGCGCACGGTGCAGCACGTCGATCTCGTCAACACCTACATCCGCCTCTCGTCCGAGACGGGCGCGTCGCCGTCGTACGGCGTCGTCCGCGTCACCGTGCCGCTCGCCTACATCGAGAGCGAGCACGCGCGCGATCTGCCGGCGTACCTCTCAGGCCTCGCCGCATACCTGTACCGCCTGCGGCACCGCGATCTCGCGTACAGCCGCGCCGGCATCAGCGTCGAACCGATCGTTCGCGTCGAAGATCACCTGCACGCCATCCTCCCCGATCTCGACGCGCTGATCCCGCGCCTGCACCGCCTGTTCGGCCGTCGCGAGCTCGCATAGGCGACGTCGCGGAATCTGGTGTGGTGATGCTGAGACGTCGCCATCTACGACGAGTCATTTGACGCCGCCCGCTCGATTCGCATCGTCAGTCGAGTGAAGCGGGAGAGCCCTCCCCGCGCTGACCGCGCGAGGTTCCAGGGGAGCCCCACGGAGAACTACTCAGTCTCCCCGATCGCTTGTATCCCGGTACCCGCGAGCGGAACTGCGATTGCCCCATTTCGCGCAACTGTGAACTGCGAACGTGCCGCTCGCGGGCGAGCCCGACCTGGTCACCGGCACACCGGCGCGGAGGCCCGCCACGCCGGCGCGCGTCAGTGGGCCTCGGCGTACGCGGAGCGGTGCGACGCTGCGCCTCCGGTCTGGCCGACGAAGCGAGCGAAGACGGACCAGAGCATCAGCCCCAGCGCGAACATCTGCACGTCATCGAACCAGATCACGATGCGGAGCGTGCTCCAATCGATGTAGTGGGCGCCGGATGTCAGCGTCACATCCGACATCGAGACGAGCGCGACCGGCGCGACGACGCGCGCGATCGCGGCGACCAGCGCCCAAGCCGCGGCCCAGCGCGTGCTGCCGTTCGCGTTGAAGAGCCAGATCGCGCAGCCGAAGTTCAGCAGGTACGGCACGATCGACTCGAGAAATTCGTCGCGCAACACCCAGCCGTGCCCGTAGCCAAGGCCGATGTCCGCGCCCGGATGTACGTTCATTCCGTGCTGGAAATAGATTGCCATCGGTACGCTGATCACGGACGAGATCGCGAGCCACAAGAACGGCATGTACCAGCGGTGAAGGAAGTCCCATGTCATAGCTCGACCATCGTAGGCGCGCCGATCGTCGCCGTGTAGTAGGGATTACCCGCATCTTTGCTGCGCCACCGTTGCGCCCGGGCAGCATCGCGTCGGCAACCACCACCCACCATGATTTAGCTTCCACCTCCAGCATCAGCCCCATTGCGGCTGTGCGGTTGCGAGAATGAGTGACTGGCCCGGAGACGCGCCGAAATGGAGTACACGCTCGCTTCCTGTCAACCAGATGCGATCATAGACTGTCCGTACCGACGAACAAGCTCGCAGCATTGAAGAAGGAGTCGATCATGTCCCGCCCTATCCTCCAGTCATTGATCTCCACCGGCGTCCGCGCGCTGGATCGCTTCGCGACGCCGGCGACGGCCGACGCGCACTGCGACATCCCCTGCGGCATCTACGACCCACATGCGATGCAGATCGCGGCGCTCACCGTTGTTCGCATGGACCAGCTGATCGAGGCGCTCGAGATGCCGGGCGAGCCTAAGGACGCGGTCGCCCAGGCGAAGTACCACAACAACCTCGTCCGCTACATCACCGTCAAGGAAGACCACGCGGAGATCTGCAAGCGGGAAGTGCGCGTGATCTGGGGCGACTACTTCAAGCCCGAGCACCTCGAAAAGTACCCGAGCCTCCATGCCGACGTCTGGAACATCCTCAAGCTCGCCGGTAAGAACAAGCACGAAGTGAACATGCAGGCGGCGCAGGATCTGCTCGCCGCGACGCAGAAGTTCGCCGAGATGTTCTGGGACTCCAAGGGCGCGAAGACGATGCGCATGCCGTCCGGACAGGCCGTGGGCGGCGAGATCGTCGTCCGCCAGGCATAAGCGAACCGGAATCAGGCCGCAGAGGACCAGTTAGCGTACGCCCGCGCAACGTGCGTGTCGGGTATCGGCGTCGCAGCGGGCGATTGCGCGTGCACGTCGAAAACGATCGACTCGCGAGGCGCTCCGATGCTCGCCGGAGGCGCTCATGAATATCCGCGCCCAGCTGTGGGTCGTCCCCCACAAATGATCCGCCTCTCCCGCCTGATGATCGCCATCGCCGCCTTCGGACTGGTTGCCTGCGCCGCGAGCCGTGTACGCTCGCCGCTCGGCCGATATCTCGTCGAAGGCGCGAGCATGGAGCCCGCGTACCGAAGCGGTGAGCGGCTGCTCGTCAACCGTCTCGCGTATCTGCGCGCGCCGCCGCATGCGGGCGATGTCGTCGTCGTGCGCGATCCGGAGCGCGCCGAACGGCATCTCCTGAAGCGCGTCGCCGTTGCTCCGGATGACGCGGCAGGCCGCGACGTCGTGTGGCTCCTCGGCGACAACGCGGCGGCAAGCCGCGACTCACGCTCGTTCGGCGCCGTCCCGCGAGCGGCGATTGTCGGCCGCGCGTGGCGCAAGTATTGAGCCGCGCGCACGGCGCTCTCGTCGCCATCCTGCACGAACGCGGGTACGATGGGCGCATACTCCATCGAGATCTTTCCGGGGACTCTCGGGAGCAGGTGCGATGGGCAGTGGCGAACACGGAGCACGCGTGCATCGCGACCATCCTCAGAAACGCGAGGTCTGAAATTGGCTAGCGAATTTGTGACGATCCGCCGCTGGTCGCTGCGGGCAGGCGCCGACGAAGCCCAACTGATCGCCCTCGTGCGCGACGCGATTATTCCGGCCTACAAACGCCAGCCCGGCTGCCTCCGGCTGACGCTGCTCCGCGTCAGCAGCGGCAACTCCTATCTCGCGACGACGCACTGGCAAGATCGCGCCGCGTTCGACGCCTGGGCAGGCCCGGAGGGCGAGCAATGGCGCGACGCATATCGCCCCGCGCTCGAGCAGTGGCTGCAGATGATGGTCTTTAACGAGGAGTGGGACGCCGAGGAGATCGTCGCCGGCTGATTCGTCTCTCATCTCGCCGCGCGGCATGGGCGCGCAACGTGCTCTCTCGGCGCTCTCTGGGCAATGTGCAGGCGTCACCCAGCGCGTGCTGCCTCACCGCTCGAACACCAATCGGTAGATGGCGGAATCATTCGCCCCGATATACTGCGCTAGAACCAACGACACGCCGATTAGGAGCGAATCATGCTGGGAAACCTCGTCGGCACCGTGCGCCGCAACCACGCGCTCGAGCATGCGACCATCGCCGTGCTACTGCGGCGCATCGGCCACGACATCCGCATGGTCGGACGGGCGACCGGCAACGGCTACTACCTGTACGCCGACGTGCCGACCGAACTGCTGGAAGAATCGACGCGCGAGGCGCTGTACCGCCTGAAGGCGGGTGAGGGGCATCTCGCCGTGTCGTCCTTGTGCGGCACGAATCTCGCCGTCGCGGGCGGCCTCGCCGGCATCGCATCGATGCTGACCCTCGGCAGCGGCAACCGCGCCGAGAAGCTGCCGAACGTCATCCTCGCTTCGATGGTCGCTGTGCTCGTCGCGCAGCCCGTCGGCCGCATGCTGCAGCAGTACCTCACCACGAGCCCCGATCTTTCCGACACCGACATCGTCGGCATCAAGACGGGCGGCCGCGGCGGCGCGCGCTATCACAAGGTGCAGACGCGCCGCGGCGCGTCCGCCGCGACGACTGGCTGATTCCCCCGCCCGCTCAGTTGCTCATACATCGATGCTCAATGCGTTGTCCCACGGCGTCGGATTTACGGGAGTCGGCGGAGCGAACAAAGATGCCGCCACACCGCCTGTCGCCCAGCGCGCCAGGGAAGGGTCTTGTCCGTGCATCTCGAACATCGTATTCCACCTCCGACCTCGGAACTCCACCCTCCACCGTCCAGCCTCCACCTCCGTCCCCAACGCCCAACCTCGTCCCTAAGCTGCCTGTTCGGTACCATCGCGCGAACCCACCAGCACGCTAGTCACGGAACCCCACATGCCTCCTGTTTCCTCCGACGCCGACGGCACGCAGAAGCGCCACCTGATGGTGATCTCGCACACGCACTGGGATCGTGAGTGGTATCTCCCGTACCAGTCGTTCCGGGTGAGGCTCACCGGCCTCTTCGACGACCTGATCGAACTTTTCGACAGCGATCCCGCGTACAAACACTTCATGCTCGACGGCCACACGCTGCCTCTCGAGGATTACCTCGAGATCCGGCCAGATCGCTTCGACGATCTCGAGCGGCTGGTGCAGGCGGGTAAGCTGCTCATCGGCCCCTGGTACATCATCCCCGACGAGGCGCTGCCCGGCGGCGAAGCGCTCGTGCGCAACTTCCTCCGCGGTCATCGCGTCGCCAAGCTCTTCGGACCGGTGATGAAGGTCGGCTACATCCCCGATCCCTTCGGCCAGATCGCCCACATGCCGGCCATCCTGCGCGGCTTCGGCATCGAGAATGCGACGATGTGGCGCGGCGCCGACGATTCTCTGAAAACCACCGAGTTCTTCTGGCGCTCGCCGGACGGCAGCGAGGTGCTGACGATCCACAAGCCGAAAGGCTACGGCGGCGCGGCGACGCTGCCGCGCAACCCCCGCGCGCTGATGTCGCGCATTGCGTCGCTGCGCAACGACCTCGAACCGCTCGCCACGACGCCGTACATCCTCGCGATGAACGGCAGCGATCACTTGCCG
>JBBSDV010000188.1:0-5767 GCA_038240335.1 Dehalococcoidia bacterium | reverse complement strand
CGCGAGATGCTCGTCGTCGTTTTGCAGCGAATGATGCTGTACGCGGTACTCCACAGCGACCCAGCCATCGCTCCTCCAGGCACAGTCGCCGACAGACAACTGCTCCGGTGGCAGATTCGTTAGCGGGATGTCCAGCGGAGTGAGATCGGTCGAGGAGAGGACGACCAAGCCTGTATATTGCTCGCCGCCGATTACCAAGCCGCAGAAGCGCGTACCGTCCGCGGACCAGTTCGATGCGTAGTACTTTAACTGGGTCTCCTGCGGGCCCGGTACGTTTGGTTGGATGAGGATGCCGAGACCGCCCTCGAAGAAGATCTTCGTGCCAAGAAGCCATGTTCCGCCAGGCGACCATCTAGGAGAATAGTACCCGTGACACTCGCCGGGTTTTCTGGCGTCGCAGGCAATGTTTGCGAGCAGCGTGACATCGGCGCCGCTGCCAAGCTCATGGCGGTTCAGGCCACGCTCATCGGCATACACGACGGTTCGTCCGTCCGGCGATACGGCTGCGTTGTCGCGAACGAATTCGGCATTCTTGCGGTCGCCATGAAATGAGAACAACTCGGACTCGTTCCCGCCTTCCGCCGGCTGCCGGTAGACCTTGAAGTTGCCCCCGCTAGTGTCGCCATCCACCTGAGCCGCGTAATACACGTCGAGTGACGCGCCGCTGCGGACGTAGCCGGCGTATCCCGCGCCGAGGCTGCCGCTCGTCAGAGCCCGCTGTTTCGTTCCGTCGATGTGCGCGATCCAGAGCTGCTTGGCGCGCAGGAAGACGACGTAGCCCGGCGAGGCGGCGGTGATGGTGGTCGGTCCGGCCGAGGGGACGTCGGTCGCTGATGCCACACCGCCGGGAGTGGGGGTCGACACCCTGCCGCTGGTAGTGGGCGTCGTCGTAGGTGTGTTGACGGTGGTTGCGCCAGGAAGAGTGGTGGCGGTCGGTGTCGGCGCCGGAGTGCTCCCGCCGCACGCGGCGGCGAGAAGAACGAACACGATCGGCAGTGTGCGCTCCACGTTTCGATGAATCGCGAGACGAACATGGTGGTGCATGTGTCAATCCTTGTCATCGTCGCTGGCTCTCGCAACCCGCGCGACAAGCGAGTGCGGGGATGGTGCGAGATTCTTCTACGACGGATCAGGCGCTGCTGTCAACAGCTGTGCAGGTACATCCTGTACCTATCTTGCGCCAGCGCACCCCGCCCGCGCCGGACGCGCGCACGATACGCTACGGCCACGGAGGTGATGCATGGCGCGCGTGCGGCTGAATGAGACGAAAGACCTGCCTGAGGATCATCGCTGGCTGTTCGAGCGGATGGAGCAGCGCGGCGACGTGCTGAACATCTTTCGCGCGATGTCGCATAGCCCGGTGGCGATGAGGCGCTTCATGAAGCTCGGCTCCTACTTTCTCGAAGAGGGCAAGCTGAGCCCCCGACTGCGCGAGCTGGCGATCCTGCGGGCCGGGTATCTGTGCCATGCTCCCTACGAGTTCTCGCAGCACATCTCCTTTGGCCGCCGCACCGGGCTGTCCGATGCCCAGATCCGCGGCATCGCTTCGCCGACGATCCAGCTCTTCGAGCCACACGAGATGGCCGTGCTCGGCTACGCGGGCGAACTGACGGCCGATGCTCGCGTGTCGGACGCGGCATACGCGGCCGTTGCCGCTTTCCTCAACGAGGAGGAGCTTGTCGAGCTGACGCTGGTGACCTCGTTCTACAACATGGTGTCGCGCACGCTGAACGCGCTGGATGTCGACATCGACGCCCCGGCGAAGGCCGATCTCGCGGCGCTGGATCTCGATGTGTAGCGACCGTCGACATGGAGGATAATCGTCGCCCGCGTACCCGACGCCGGCTGCAGGCCACCCGCCCCAACGCTACAGTTCCTATTTGGGCCCGTCGATACTTGTAGCGGAAGTTTCCGCATCGATCTTGCGTGGCGCTTCCCGCATTGACAGATCGCATTGGGCGAGAGTAGTCTAGCCGCGTCGTGCATCTGATCGTCGTTCGATAGGCGTCTCTCAACCGGCGACGCGAGCCGATCAGCGCCCTCAGAAACGCCGGCCGACGGGTTGACCTGTCGCCCCCTGCGGGGCGCACTGACGGCCGCCGACGAGCGCAAGCAACGCCGAAAACTGGTGATGAGCAGAAAGAGGATTGATGGAGCGCAACGATGCCGCTGATGCCAACGAGCCGATGAACGACGATGACGCAGCGAGTCGCCTCAATCGCCGCCGATTTCTCGGCCTGATCGGGGTCGGCGCCGGTGCGAGCGCCGTCGCCCTTGCCGGTCCGGTCGGGAGCGTGATCGCGGCGCCGCCCGCGGCACGCAGCGAGACGGCCGTGACGAGTCCGACGAGCTTCGGCCGCATCTTCCCACAGCTGCCGCCCTTCGCCGAGGCGAACGACGCTGTGCGCGCCGCGCTCGTCGAGATGGGCAAGCCTGGCGGCCTCCTCGATGCGCGTGACAATCTCGCTGCGGGGCCGATCGCCCTGATCACGGACCCGCTGTTGAGCGCGAACAATCCGAACAATCCCACGCACACGGCGGGAACGACGTTCTTCGGTCAGTTCGTCGATCACGACATCACGTTCGATACGGCGTCGCCGCTCGGTGTGCCGACCGAGCCTTCGGCGTCGGTAAACAGCCGCACGCCTTCGCTTGACCTCGATTCCGTGTACGGCGCGGGGCCAGTCGCCAGTGCGCAGCTTTACGACCCGGCCGATCGCGCGAAGCTTCTGGTCGGCGCCGGGCCGTTGTTCGAGGATCTTCCTCGCTCGGAGGGTGGCGGCGCGGTCATCGGCGATCCGCGGAACGACGAGCACATGGTGATCGCCGGCCTCCAGGCCGCGTTCCTGCTGTTCCACAACCGCATGGTCGATCAGGTGCGCGCCGAGGATCGCGACACGCGCATCAATCATGTCCATCGGGAGGCCCGCCGCCTGACGACGTGGCACTACCAATGGATGATCGTGCACGAATTTCTGCCGCTGATCGTCGGCCAGCCCATGGTCGACGACATCTTGCGTCGCGGCCGTCGCGCGTATCGCGCTGGACTCCGGCAGGCGTTCATGCCCGTCGAGTTCCAGGGCGCGTGCTATCGATTTGGTCACAGCATGGTGCGCCCGTCGTACCGGGCAAATCTCAAGGGCGACAACGGGGCGCCGTTCTTCGGCATGATTTTCGACCCCGCAGGCGATGGCCAGGCCGACCCGAGTGACCTGCGCGGCGGCTCGCGCGCTGCCCGCCGCTTCATCGGGTGGCAGACCTTCTTCGATTTCGGCGATGGCGAGGTCAAGCCGAACAAATTGATCGACACGAAGCTCTCGACGCCGCTGTTCAACCTGCCCCTGGGTGCGATCGCCAGCCACAGCGGTCCGCAGGCGCTGCCCGAGCGCACGCTCCTGCGCCATCTCACGTGGAGTCTTCCATCGGGGCAGGCGATCGCGTCGAGGCTTGGTGTGGCGCCGCTTGCCGCCGGCGATCTCGACGAGCTCCGGCAATTCGGCGTCGGTTTCGAGACGAGCACGCCGCTGTGGTACTACACACTCAAGGAGGCGGAGGTCGTCGAGCACGGGCTGCGTCTCGGTCCGGTCGGAGGGAGGATCGTCGCCGAGGTGCTGCTCGGCCTTTTGTTCACGGATCCTGACGCCTATGTTGTGGCGCGTCCGAGCTGGCAACCGACCGCGGGTGCGTCGAGCGGCACCTTCCGCATGACGGACTTCCTGCGTTTCGCGGGTGTCGATCCGGCCACGCGGCACGCCCACCAGCCGTCGTTCGCGTAGCTCTCTCGCGGCATTGGCGACGACTTCCGCGCGACTTACTCACCTCGCCAAAATCGCGCGGGCGCGTCGACGCGATGCTGACGCGGCCTGAACGAATGCGATGTCACGCCGGCACGCGCGCGGGCAGCGGTGCGAGATCGATCGCCAATGGCGGCGTGAAGGCATCGATCGCAGGAGCGACCGCTCGCAGCGCTGCGAGTGCGGTGCGCAGGCCGAGAGCGAGGCGCGCGTACGCAAGCCACTCGCCCGGACGACGGATCGCGTTGCGCGCGATCTCGCGGTCGCCGGCATCGCCGTCCCAGTCCCGCAGCGACGGCGGCAGCGACGCGGCGGCCGGGTCGAGGACGGCGCGGATCGCCAGCCACGGCACGCTTGCCGTCTCCGCAGCGACAGCAACGCCGTACGTCTCCATATCGACGCCGCCGGCGCCGTAACGGTTCCACAGCTCGGTCTTTTCGCGCACTGATGCAGCCGGTCGTTCGACTGTCAGCACGACTGATGACACGAAGGCCACGTGACGCGCACGCAGACTGCGGCGGAAGGCATCGAATACCGGCGCGTCGACGACAAGCTCCGCGCCCGCTTCGGCGCTGATCACGCGCCGCCCGAGGATCAGGCCGCCGGGCGCGAGCGATGGATCGAGGCCGCCGCAGACCCCCGCGATGACGACCAGATCATAGGCGCCGGCGTCCTCGCGCAGGCGCGCGGCGACAATATCCCCGGCCGCCGCGCCAGCGCCGCAGACGATCGCCTTACGCCCGAACGCCGCGGCTTCGCGTGGAGACGGCGCCACGATCAGTGTGCGGTTCATGACGCGCGACCCAGCATCGTGCCGATGCCGGCGCGGATGCCTTCGAGCGGGCTCGCCATTGTCGCCGTCACGGCTGTTGCTTCGTAGCCGCAGTGCGCCATGCAGTTCGTGCAACGCGCGTCACGGCCGTAGCCGTAGCGGTCCCACTCCGTCTCCTCGATCAACTGCTTGAAGGTCGGCACATACCCCTCGTTCATCAGATAGCACGGCCGCTGCCAGCCGAGGACGCCGCGCGTCGGGTTGCCCCAGGCGGTGCATTGCATCGCCCGCTTGCCCTGCAGGAAGTCGAGGAACAGCGGCGTGTGGAAGAAGCGCCAGTTCTTGCGCGCCGGCTGCGTGAGAATCTGCTTGAAGGTCTCGATCATCTGCGGCCGCTTGAGGAAGACGCTCTGGTTCGGCGCCTTCGGATAGTCATAGCCCGGCGACACCATCATGCCGTCGACCTTCAGATCTTCGACGAGGAACGTGAACAACTGGCCGACCTGCTCCGGTTTGCTGTCGGCGAACACCGTCGTGTTCGTGCTGACGCGGAAGCCGAGGCGCTTCGCCTCGCGTATCGCCGACACGGCCTTGTCGAAGACGCCCGTGCGGTCGACCATCGCGTCGTGCAGATCGCGCATGCCGTCCATGTGGACGCTGATCGTCAAATACGGCGAGCGCGGCAGCCGCGGTAGCCACTTCTCGAGCAGGATCGCATTCGTGCAGAGATACACGAACTTCTTGCGGTCGATCAGCCCCTGGACAATGACATCGATTTTCGGGTGCACGAGCGGCTCGCCGCCGGCGATCGAGACGACGGGCGCGCCGCACTCCTCCGCTGCCACCCAGCAATCCTCGGGCGAGAGATACGTGTCGAGCACCGGCTCCGGGTGCTGGATCTTGCCGCAGCCGACGCACGCGAGATTGCAGCGATACAGCGGCTCGAGCATGAGCACCAGCGGGTAGCGCTTGTTGCGCTTGAGTTTTTGCTTCGCCAGATACGCGCTGACGGCGACCGCTTGCCTGATTGGAATACCCATGTGCCTGGTCTCCTGGTGATTGGTGATTCGTGATTAGTGGTCGGTCTTCGGTTCTTCGGTTCTTCGGTTCAAGTATCAGCGCACGGCTGTCATCGTCGGTGTTCGTGACGGGATGTTGGTTTTCGAAGCCGCGATGGATTGGTGCGCTGCGAGGGCGATTT
>JBBSDV010000187.1:0-5778 GCA_038240335.1 Dehalococcoidia bacterium | reverse complement strand
GCATCGATCCGAAGACGCACACGGCGGCCTTCCTCAGCATCCCGCGCGACTCGCTCATGCAGGTGCCGCTCGATGATGGGAGCTACAGCAGCGACCGGATCAATACGGCCTTCGTCTATAACTACTCAGCGACGGACAGCAGCGCGGCGCCGAAGGCGACGATCAAGACGATCGAGCACAATCTCGGGATACCCGTCGACCACTACGTCGTCTTCGATCAGCGCAGCGCGGAGGGGCTGATCGACGCGATGGGCGGCGTCACGATCGACAACCCGCGCGACTTCGGGCAGACGAACTACTCGGACGACGATGTGCACGTCGTGCCGCAGCATTTCGCCCTCGGCAGCATCCATCTCGATGGCTACCAGGCCGTCGCCTACGGCCGCATCCGCGAGGGATCGACGGACTTCGATCGGATCGAGCGGCAGCAGCGGGTGGCGTCTGCGCTGATCCACGGCGCCGAGTCGCCGCTGTCGATTTTGCACCTGCCGTCGGCGTACAGCGCCTACCAGAAGACGATCGACACCGACATGAGCACGCGGCAATCGGCGGGGGTGCTATCGATGCTGAAGCGCGTGAACGACGGCGACATCAAGACGAAGTCGCTCGGCGATGCGGCGGTCTCGTGCGTGACGTGTACGGCGTCGATCCAGCTGCTGGATCCGGCGAAGGTGCAGCAGATTATCACCGATGCGTTCGGCGACCCGGGCGCGGGCGCGCGTGCCGCCGAGTTGCTGGTGTCGGCAGGAGTAACACCGTGAACGAAGAAGGTCTCGCCGAGCCGATATCCGCCGACTTCGTGATCCTGTGCGACGCCGCGCAGGTGCAGGGCGAGAAGCTGTTCGTGCTGGGCGGCGGCTGGTCGCTGATCTGGGCGAAAGAGTTTCCGGCGCAGCACCAGATGGCGGTGGCGGCAGGCATCCTCATCCCGTGGCTCGAGACGAACTCGAAGCATCGGTTTCGGATCCAGGTGCGCACCGAGCAGGGCACGGTGTTCGGCGACGTCAACGGGGAGTTCGAGCAGGGACGACCCTCGGGACTGCCGCCGGGAACGACTCAGCGCGTGATGCTGACGTTGAACCTTGGCATCCGCTTCACGGAGCCGTGCGAGGCGGTGACGGAGCTCTTTCTCGATGACGTGCTGGCGAAGACGGTGCCGTTCCGGATCATCAAGTCACTGCCGCGCTAGTGCATGGTGTCGGGATGCATGGGCCCGGAGTGATGCGCGATCGCTCGAATTGCGCAGATCAACGACCCGCTTTCTTGCGCAGGCGCTTGAGGATGGCGTTGCGATAGAGCTCCGCGGTGCGGGCGCCGTGCTTCGGCAGGCGCTCGCGCTTCGCCTGGCGGCGCTGCTCGCGGCGCTCGGCGCGCTCGTCGCGCGCGGCGTTGGGTTCTTCTTCCACGTAATTCTCCGCCCGCGCGCGATCCGCGTTCTGCCGAGCGTACCGGGTTCTGCCTGACGAAGGAGGATCGCGGCGTGGCGGTAGGGAGGCGGCGCGACCGCGCGCCGGGACGGCGGATGAGGATCCATCCGCCTCCCGGCGACGGCGTCGTTATTTCGCGGCGCGGATGCTGGCGAGATGGCCGGTGACGTGCTCGATGAGCACGCCGCCCTCGATCAGCTGTTGTGCGCTGGGTGTTGCGCCACCGGCGAGCGCGAGAGGCGCCGTGCTGTCGAGCTGGGCATCGCTGAGGCCGCGGATGTAGTCGGCCATGCCGGCTGAGTCCTTGCGGAGGAGCGCCAACACCTCCGACTTGCTGCAGTTTTCGTTCGCCGCGGCGCGCGTGTCGTTCTTGCCGTTGACGTCGTCCCAGCTGTACGCCACGCCGGTACCGCCCCGCACAGCTTCATCGATGATCTCACGCTCGAGCGGGAACTGGCCCGCGACGTGTTGCGCTGTAACGGCGACCGACCATCCCTCGGGCCCACCTTTTGCGTTCCACTGGGCGTCGGAGCACGATTCGATCTCCTTCGCGAACTCGTTCACCGCCTGCTCCAGCCGGCTAGCCAGGTCCTCTGATCGATTTCCCATGTTCGTTCCTCCTCTGAACTAATCCTGAGCGGATCCGTACCGTTCTTCGCACGACACTCGAATCTCGCCTACGTTATCTTCGCGTCCCACCTGTCATCGAAGCCGCGACGGCGCCTTGCATCGATATGGTAATTCTCACACCGATGCGCGTCTCACGCTTCGTGGTAAGTACGGAGCTTACCCGGATGCCGTACGGAGGTTTGGCGATAGCGACTGTGACGGGGACTCACCTCGTGCCGCTAGTTCCTCGGTGCATTTTACGTCCGAACTCCTCTCGTTGCCCGTAGTGAGCCCATGTCCGACAGTTGCGAAACGCAATTGCGAGAACTGTCAGCGCATGGCGGCGAGCATTGCTTCGTCGCCCTGATAGAGATCGACGCCGTTGTTGACGCGATCACGGAGCAGGTGGCGGCTGTAAAAGTGCTGGCCGCTCAACGGCTTTGCGTCCTCGCCGCAGAGATAGATCGCCGCCTGGCCCATTGCTTCCGGCTTTTCGAGCATCGGCCCGACGGACGGCATCGTCTCGTCGAGCCGATAGAACAACGTGCCGGGCGTCGGCACCCAGCCGTAGGGCGAGAGGGCGAAGACGCGGATGTTGTGCTCGGCCTCCTCGGCTGCGAGGCCGGCGCTGAGCTCGCGCAATGCGTGCTTCGTGAGCATGTACGAGATGTTGCCGGCCCCGTCCTGATCGGCGGCGATCGATGAGATGTTGAAGATGACGCCGTCGCGCTGCTCGATCATGGCAGGAAGAACGGCTTTGGAACAGGCGATCGCGCCGCGGACGTTGACCTTCCAGATGATGTCCCAGCGCTTGAGCGGCATATCGACGAGCCTGGCAGGCGCCATGATGCCGGCGTTGTTGACGAGAATGTCGATGCGGCCGAACTCTGTGAGCGTACGCTGCACCATCGCGTTAACGCTGTCCTCGTCGGTGACGTCGCAGCGCACGGGCAGCGCGCGGACACCGAGCTTCTCAAGCTCGGCCGCGGTCTCGCCGATGGTGCCGTCGAGCTTCGACTGACCCTCCGATTCGGTGCGGGCGGCAACGACGACGTGGCAGCCCTCCTTCGCGAACTCGCGCGCCATGTACTCACCGACGCCGCGGCTCGCTCCCGTGACGATCGCCACCTTGCCTTCAAGTCTCTTCATGCTGAGCCGCTCCTTTTTCGCTCTGATCGGTGGGTGGTCGCGTTATTCGTTTGGCGCTTACGGACGCGGGGCGCGCCGCTGGTCGGGTTCGCCGCCACCGACGAACTTTGGCTTATACGCCGGATCGCGACCGGCCATCTGGTCGAGATGCATGCGGTCGTGCCGGTAGAACGAGCGCAGCCACTGCATCACCGTCAGCCGTCCGAACATGGGCTGTGAAGCGGTGCGCTCGAACTGCTCCGGCGTCATCGACCGGATGAACGCGAGCGTGATGTCACGCTCGCTGCGCAGCTGATCGGTGAGGTCGCCCACGCTGCGCTCGCTCGCGCGCGGCAGCGAGATGGCGACGCGCGCACCGCGCACCTGCGACACGTCCGGGTCATCGTCGGCGAGGGCATGCTCGACCCACGCGCGGTATGCGGTCTCCATCTCGGCCAGGTGGGCCAATTGTTGCTTCGGCGACCACTGTGCCTCCCCTTCCGCGTCGGCGGGTGCATACGACGCGGTCTCCTTCGACAGCGCCTCGGCGGCGGCGAGCAGGTTGTTGCGTTCCTCCTGCATCTTGTCAAGAAGCTGCTGGATAGCTTCACGAGTCGCCATGATCGTCGGCCTCCTTCCGATCGAATCGCCTGTGTACGCCGTCCGGGCAGTAACACCCCGCCCGCAAGCGGCGTTCTAGGCTATGTCAATCGTAATCGGAGATGCACTGATGGCAAAACGCGACCCGCAACGCACCGAGAGGCTTCGCACGGCGGTCCGCTACCTGCTCGAGCACGGCACGCTCGAGGCCGGCAGCCAATCGCGGCTGGCGGAGCACTTTCACGTCTCGCGGCAGCGTGTACATCAGATCGTCGTCGAGGAACGACGGCGCATTGTGGGTGAGTCGGCGGCCACTGATCCCGCTCAGGAAGCCGTACAAACGTCGTAGTCGCACCGGCAGAGCATCACGCGTCGAGCCGGGGGCATAGGGGAGACAGATGGCCAAGCGGGACCCACAGCGCACACAGAAGCTTCGCATCGCGGTCCGATATCTGCTCGAGCGCGATTGCCTCGCCAAGGGCAACCAGTCGCGGCTGGCCGAGCACTTCAAGGTATCGCGGCAGCGCGTCCACCAGATTGTGGTCGAGGAGCGCCAGCGGCCGCTCGAAGCGACAATGGCCAACTAGCGGAGCGCGTAGAACGCTTCGTAGGTTCGTGATGAGACACGATCATCGGGGTTGTCTGACATCCCCCTCATCGCCGTGACCGCTCGCGTTTCTTAGAGTCGCCGACCTAACTGTGCAGGAACCAACTCAACCCGCGAAGCCGAGGCGTTTGGCGGCGGCGATGGCGTAGTGATCGGTCATGCCGGAGATGTAGTCGGCGATGCGGCGCGTAAGGGCGTCCTCGGCGCGCACGTACTCAGACGCGACGATCTCTTCGGGGTGCTTCAGGAAGTGCGCCCAGAGGAACTCGATGGTGCGCCGCGCGGTGTCCGCCTCCGAGAGCCGCTCCTCCCAGAGGTACACGTTCTCGAACAGGTAATCGCGGAGCTCATCCGTCGCCGCCGCAACGTCCGCGCTCATCGTGATCGTCGGCGCTGGCTCGGTGCCTCGCCGCTGCTGTGCGGCATCCCACGACGCATCGACGATGTCGGTAACGAGCCTGTCGATGCGATCGGAATGGGTGGCGCCGAGCACACCACGGGCGTCCTTCGGCAGATCATCCTCGGTGAGGAGGCCGGCACGCACTGCATCGGCGATGTCGTGGTTCAGGTACGCCACCGAATCCGACAGCCGGACGATTTGGCCTTCGAGCGTTGAGGCAAGCGGCGAGCCCCACGCGTCGGCGGACCAATTGCGATCCTCGAGTTCGTGGAAGATGCCTTCGCGCGGCTTCGAGTGCTTGAGGATGCCTTCGCGCACCTCCCACGTCAGATTTAGCCCCGGCGGGCCGAGCTGGTCCGCCGCCGGCCCCTGCTCGAGTAGATCGACGATGCGCACGCTCTGTTCGTTATGACGAAAGCCTTCGGGCAGCAGCGCCGAGAGCGCCTGCTCGCCGGCGTGGCCAAACGGCGTGTGGCCGAGATCGTGCCCGAGGCCGATGGCCTCGGCGAGATCTTCGTTCAGGTCGAGCGCGCGAGCGATTGTGCGGGCGATCTGCGCGACTTCGAGGGTATGCGTGAGGCGGGTGACGTAGTGGTCGCCCGCGGGCGCGATGAACACCTGCGTCTTGTGTTTCAGGCGGCGGAATGCCTTGCTGTGGATGATTCGGTCGCGGTCGCGCTGGTACTCCGTTCGCATCTCCGAGGGCAGTTCGGGACGAAGCCGCCCGCGCGAGCCGGCCGCGCGCATGGCGCCGGGCGCGAACAGCTTCTCGCGTTCGTCAAGGCGCTGCCGGACGCTTTCGTGTGGTCGCATCGAGTGAGTGTAGGGCAAGGTCGAGTTCGAACCCACGTCGGGTAAGACGCTTTGCACGACAGGTGAGTGGTGATGCATTGTCAGCCAGAGCAGAGGAAGGGATCTTGTCGGGGAGGCGAACTGTCGGCTTCGGCGCTGGCGCGACGGGGCGGGATCGGCGTTTCGGGCGAGATTGCTTCGCTTGCGCTCTGCAT
>JBBSDV010000186.1:0-5782 GCA_038240335.1 Dehalococcoidia bacterium | reverse complement strand
TCGACGTTGTCGCCGTTCTCCTTCCCGGGCGCGACGGAGGCGTACGTCAGGCGCGTGCCGTCACGCGAGAAGTGCGGGCAGACGTCGGCGGCCGGCGTCGAGATGCGCGTCTGCACCTCGAGCGATGTGGCATCGATCGAGTACAGATCCGGGTCGTTGCGATCCGGCGCGATCGCCGAGTAGTAGATCTCCTTGCTGTCGCGCGTCCACGCGGGAAACTCAGCGAACTTGTACGGGCCGGCGATGTGCCGCTGGTTGGCACCGTCCGCATCCATCAGCGAGACGAAGTAGTTCTTCGAGCCCTCGACGGTGACGTACGCGATCTGTTTGCCGTCGTCGGAAAACTTCGGGCTCCAGTTGTGGATATCGCCGGTCGAGTTCGTGAGGCGCTGCGGATCGGCGCCGTCGGCGCGCATCACGTAGATCTCCTCCTTGTGGCCGCCGCGATCGCGATCGGAGATGAAGATGATGTGCTTGTGATCGGCGGACCAGCCGGGGTTACCATCGAAGCCGCTGCCGTGCGTGATCTGCGTCGATTCGCCGCTCGCGGCATCGATCGTCCAGACGTTCGACGTCTTATCGGTGGCGCCAGCTTCGTAGACGATGAGCTGCGCGCTGCTGCTCTTCCCGCCGCCGCTGCACGCCGCCGCAAAGACGCCGGCGGCGAGCGCGGCGGCAATGAGTGGCGCGTAGGCAGACTGAAGCTTCGGGCGGAGAGCCGGCGGGAATGGCATCACGGGATTCTAGCGAGAAGGCACCGTAAGCGCGCTCGGCGAACTGGGCGACGTCATCGCCGGCTCCGCCGGAGAGCGTGCTGAAAGCCAGCGCTACGGCATGCTCGCCGACGCGCGATCCCGTTCTACGAGGCGCAGTTCGTGGCGTCGATCGGGATCGTTAGCCAAAGTTGTGGGATTCGGGCGCTTGCATGGACTCCGGCAGCGGGAGTTTTTCAAAGCGCTCGGCGAGGAGGTTGAGGGTCCCTTCTTTGCGCTGCAGCTGGCCTTCGATGATCACGAACGCCTCGCCGCGAACGAGAGCGCGTTGCCGTTCGTGCAGCCACGGCGGCACGATGATGTTGACCATGCCGAATTCATCCTCGAGCAGCAGGAAGACGAAGCCCTTAGCGGTGCCGGGCTGCTGGCGGCAGACGACCATGCCCGGCACGTGGACGCGCGCGCCGTCATCCATGCGCAAGAGATGGCGCAGCGACGGCAGCGATTCGCCGAGGTAGGGCCGGATCAGCTGCATCGGGTGGTAGCCGGGCGAAAGCGAGAGCAGCTTGTAGTCCGCGCTCATTCGCTCCCACATGCTCATGTCGCTGAGCGGGACGGTGTCCTGCTCGATCGGCAGCGGCAGTGCGAGCTGGGCGTTCGGCGGTCGGTACAGCAGCCCGGTTTGCCACAGCAGCTCGCGGCGGTTCAGCCCGAAGGCATCGAACGCGCCGACCTGGATCAGATTCTCGATCGCCTCCTGATGCAGCACGGGGACATGGGCGCTGCGCCAGCCGCTGCGCTGCGCATCCCGCATCAATGATGCGAACGGCCGCTCGAGCGCCGGTGCGCGCTGCTCGCGATCGCCGAACACCCGCGCCTCGTTGCGCCGCGCGATCGGCGCCTCTGTCGCACCCATGCGGCGAACGAAATCGGCGAGCGAGGCGAATGCACCGTGCTGCGAGCGCTCGCGCGCGATCGATTGCGCGACGTCGCTGCCGATGCCCTTCACGTAGCCGAAGCCGACGCGCATGCCGGCCTCTTCGGTCGTGCAGGTGGCGCCGCTCGCGTTGACGTCGGGCGGCAGGATGTGGACGCCGTGGCGGATCGCGTCGTGGGTGAGGACGTGCGGCGGGTAGAAGCCCATCGGCTGCGCGTTGAGCAACGCACAGGTGAACTCAACGGGGTAGTAACGGCGCAACCACGCCGACTGATAGGCGAGGAACGCGAACGCGGCGGAGTGGCTTTTCGGGAAGCCGAACTCGGCGAAGGCGACGATCTTCTCGAACACGGTCTTCGCGACGTCGTCCGCAACGCCGCGCGCGCGCGCGCCCTCAAGAAACATCTCGAAGAAGCCTTCCATGCTGTCGCGTGAGCGCTTGCGGCTCATCGCGCGGCGCAGCGCCTCCGCCTGCCCTTCCGTAAAGCCGGCGACGGCGATCGCGGACTGCAGCACCTGCTCCTGATAGAGGATGACGCCGAGCGTCTCGCCGAGCACGGGTTCGAGGCTGGGATGATCGAACGGCGGTACGAAGTTGGGGTCGGCAAGCTGCGCCTGGCGGTGCCGGACATACGGGTTGACTGCGCCGCCGACGATCGGCCCCGGCCGGATGATCGCGACCTGCACCGTTAGATCTTCGATCGATCGCGGCCGCGTGCGGGGCAGCATCTGCATCTGGGCGCGGCTCTCGATCTGGAAGACGCCGACCGTATCGGCCTCGCAGATCATGTCGTAGACCTCGGGATCATGGAAGTTGATCCGGCTCAGGTCTTCGATGTGTCCGTGGCGTTCGGCGATGAGGTCGCTGCACTCCTCGACGAGCGAGAGCATGCCGAGCGCGAGGAAATCGATCTTGATGAAGCGCGCGTCGTCGATCGAATCCTTGTCCCAGTGGCACAGATAGCGGCCCGCCATCGCCGCGCGCTCCACCGGCACAAGCTCGACGATGGGCTTGGTCGAGATCACCATGCCGCCGACATGCTGACTGAGATGGCGCGGGAAGCCGGAGATCTGCTTCGAGAGTTCGATCAGGTCGCGCCAGATCGGCGCCGCGATCTTGCCGGCGTACTCGGGATACATCGACATCTCGTGCTCGATGTCGGAGCCGCTTCCCCAGCCGGCGCGCTTCGCCAGCCGATCGAGCTCGCTCTCGGCGATGCCGAGCACCTTGCCCACGTCGCGGATTGCGCTGCGCAGCTTGTACGTCGGAAAGCTCGCGACGAGCGCCGCATGCTCGCGGCCGAAGTGCTCGTAGACGCGCAGGATGAGTTGCTCGCGGATATCGCGCGGGAAATCGAGATCGATATCCGGCACGGAAGCGATCTCTTCGTTGAGGAAGCGGCCGAGGAACAGGTTGTACTTGATCGGATCGACGTGCGAGAGGCCGATCAGATAGCACAGGATCGAGCCGACGGAAGAGCCGCGGCCGCGGCCGGGCGGCAGGCCCGACTTGCCGCGCGCACTGTGCTTGCCTCGCACCTCCGCCGCGACCTCGCGGCTCAGCTCGAGCAATTCGCGGTAGATGAGGAAGAAGCCAGACAGTCCGTGCTTACGGACGAGGCGCAGTTCCTCCTGCAGCCGCGCCTCGACGGCATCGGGGATATGGCCGTCGATCAGGCTGTAGCGCTCGCGTGCGGCCCTGCGGCATACCGTCTCGAGATATTCGTCGGCGCTCGAGCCATCGGGCGCCGCGTAGTCAGGGAAGCGGTAGTCGAGATCCGTCGTCAGATCGAAGGAGCAGCGCGCGGCAATGCGGCCGCTTTCGTCGAGCGCTTCCGGCCACTCGGCGAACAACGCCTCCATCTCGGCAGGCGATTTGAGGTAGTACTCGGAGTTTTCGCGACGCTCGCGATGTGATGCCTCGAGGGTGCTGCGCGTGCGGATCGCCACCATCACATCCTGCAAGCGATGCCGCTCGCGGGCGTGGTAGTGGACGTCGTTCGTCGCGACGTACCGCAGGCCGTGCGCGCGGGCGAGATCGACGAGCTTCCGGCAGCGCTCCGTATCGCCATGGACGAGGTTTTGCTGCAACTCGATATAGAAGTTCTCGCTCCCGAAGATCGCGACGTAGCGCGCGAGCGCGGCCTCGGCGCTGGCGGCGTCGCCCGCTGCGACGAGCGCCGGCACTTCGCCCTGCTTGCAGCCGGAGAGGGCGATCAGGCCGCGCGCGTGCGCAGCCAGCACATCGAGCGCGAGATGCGGCTGCTTGCGTTCGCCGGAGAGATGGGCTGCCGAGAGCAGCCGGCAGAGGTTGCCGTAGCCCTCGCTGTTCGTAGCGAGCAGTGTCAGGTGGTGCTCGTCGGCGAGCGTCACTTCAGCGCCGATGATGGCGCGGATGCCGAGGGCCTTCGCGGCCTGGGCGAACTCCATCGAGCCGTAGAGCCCGTCATGGTCGGTAAGGGCGAGCGCCTCATAGCCCAGTTCGCGGGCACGCAGGATCAGCTCGTGCGTGCTCGATGCGCCATCGAGCATCGACCAGCACGAGTGCATGTGCAGCTCCGCGCTGTAGTGGTGATGGTGATTCTCCCTCATCAGTTATACTTTTGGAAGAAAAGTTGGACTGGAGAACATGCCATGTCGCAGGAAAACAAGAAGCCAGGAATACCGAAAGCAGACTTTGTTCCGCATCTCAGCGGCAAAGCCAAAGTCTCATCCAAGGGCGGGATCGTCATTCCGAAAGACATTCGGGACGCACTGGATATAGAGCCCGGAGACGAGCTGTCGATCATGCTCATCCCTCCGTCGTACAGCATGAAACAGGACAAGCGGCTGAGCTCGATCCACATCATTAAGGTGCCGAAGACGCGTGAGGAACTCCTCGAACTCACTACAGGGATGTTCCCCCAGCGGCCGGGGCAGCCGTCGTGGACTGAAAACTTGTTACAGGCTCGACGTGAAGAGGTCGAGCGAGAAGAGCGGGAACTGCGGGGAACGAGAGCAAGACGCCACAAGACGGCATGACAAGATTCGTGCTCGACAGTTACGCCGTTCTTTCGATCATCCGCCGCGAATCGCCCGCTGCACACGTCCTGCAACTGCTCATGGATCCCGGACACCAGCATTGGATGTCTGCGATCAACCTGGGCGAGGTCTACTATCAAACTGCACGAGAAGAATCCGTTGATGATGCCCTGAATGCGATCGCATGGCTCAGGAGGATGCCAGTCCAACTGGAGGGGATTGACGTGGGCATGGCAGTCGCGGCTGTTGGCCTGAAGGCCGGATTCGCGCTCTCGTACGCCGATTGCTTCGCGGCGGCGCTGGCGCAGCAACTTCAGGCCAAGATCGTTACGGGCGACCCGGAGTTCGAACAACTGGAGCGTGCCGGCATCGTCGAAATCGAATGGCTGCCACCCAAGCCGAAGTCGCGGCAGACGCGTTAGTAGCGCTGTAGGCACCACGCGCCTCCCGTCAGATCCTCGTATACCGTGACGACCTGATCGCCCTCGAGCTGCAGCTGGTAGTACATCCGGGACACGGCGGCCTCGCGCCACCACTCATCGTCGATCCGCCAGCGATCCTGGATCTCCATCACGGTGCGTACGCTGCCCTCGAATGCGATCGCGCGCGGTAGCCCCTGCTCGTTGGTCTCGACGCGGAGGGCGCGGGGACCGGCTAGAGGTCGTAGTCGATGAGTGCGTATCTTCGTTCCGGAATCCTTGACCACGGTTCCACCTCCACCACACGCGCTACCTGCGATTCGCCCCCGAACTGCGCTTTCAACTGGCGCAGCGCCGCCGTTAGCTGCGCGCGCCGCCGCGCCTGCTCGGCGAAGAGGAGACTGCGCTGCTTGCCCGTCTCCGCCGTCAGCCCGACGAACTCCAGCGACATCTCCTCGACTGGCCCCGCGAGCTGCAGCGGCTCGATCAATTTCTTGACGACGAACATGATGCTCGCTTCGTCGCCCAGCGGGTCGCGGAAGGTCAGCGTGCGCTCCCAGCTGCCGCGATCGAGCAGGATCAACCGCAGGCGTAGCTGACGCACCTGGCGGAAGCGCATCGCCGGCCGCTGCAGCAGCTGCCCGACGAGCTGTTGGGCGGCGATCAGCAGTGCACCCGTGTGTACCGTCGGT
>JBBSDV010000185.1:0-5841 GCA_038240335.1 Dehalococcoidia bacterium | reverse complement strand
GTGACGATCCGGTACAAGGGTCTCGACCTCCCCGGAGGCGAGGTGTCCTACACGGTGCACGCGTTCCGCGAGTTCACTGTCTTCCAGCCGAACGAATCGATCCTCCCAAACGGCTTTGCCGGCACGGCTATCCTCGAATCGAACCGCCCCATCGTCGCGCTGGCGAATCTCACCACGGACGTCTTCACCGGCGACCCCGATCTGCTGTATAACGGCGTGCCGTTGCCGTGATCGCGGCTGGATGAACTGAGGCGCCGCCGGCCGTGCGGCATCCGGTGCAGTGCTGGCCATACCGGCCGAAGCTGGAAACTTGAGACAGGAGGCTGGATCAGCTTGCATCCAGCATCGATCGCCTCCTGCCTCGGGCCAACCTCGTAGACATCTTGCTGCTGGCATTCCCAGCGAGTCGTCATGCACCGCCTACAATGCGGCGATGGCGATAACGCTCCCTTCGCGACTGACCCGGCCGCGCGCAGCGCTTCCGGCCGAAGCGTGGTTGCTGGCCGGCGTCGCAGCCGCGGCGGCGTTCGGCGTCGCGGCGCTGTACGCGCACACCGCGGCGTTAGTCGTCGCCGCGGGCGGTTGCCTCGCGGCGGCGGTGGCGCTGTATGAACCGCGAGCGATCGGGCCGATGCTGGCGCTCGCTTTGCCGCTCGAAATTTCGAAGCTATGGCTGCCGTTCTTGCAGACGCGGTCGGAACTCGGCGGCGGCCTGCCGCCGACGTCGATCATCGATGCGGGCCGCATCGTCGTGGCGCTCGCGTTCGTCGTGTGGGTGATTCGTCCGGGGCGAGGGCGATCGGACGTGCTGCCGACATCGCCGCTGACGCTGCCGCTCGCGCTGCTCTTCGCCGTGTACGCACTCTCGACGGTGTACGCGATCGATGTCGCGGCGGCGCGCACGGAGATGTTCCGGCTGCTGTTCTCGCTCGGTGGCTTCGCTCTCGTCCCGTTCTTCGTGCGCGATCGGCTGTCGTTGCGCTGGACGCTGTTCGCGTTCGTCGCGGCGGCGGCGGCGCTCGCGATCGCCGGCGTCTATCAACAAGCGACGGGGTACTTCTTCTGGAACCCCGGTCTCGGACTGTATGGCGAACGGCGGATCAACGCGACGTTCGCCGATCCCAATCACTTCGCGCGCTTCCTGCTCGAGGGCATCGTCGTCGCCATTGCGCTCTGGTTCTTCGTCGAGCGCCGCGTCCGTTTTGGGCTGCTTGCGCCCGCGATCGGGCTGGCCGTCGTGACGCTCGTATTTACGGGCTCGCGCGGCGCATGGATCGTCGGCGCGATCACGCTGCCGATCGCGGTGATGACGCTCCCCGTGGCGGGTGCGATGCGGTTGCGGCTGCTCGCGAGCGGGGTGGCACTGCTCGTCGTCGCGGCGGTCGTCCTGACGGCGTTCAGCCCGTTCTTCTCGAAGCGCCTCAACACCTTCACGTTCGGCGTCGAGGCCTCGGGCGCGCGGCCGTATCTTGTGCGCGCGGGGCTCAACATGTTCGCCGATCATCCGCTGACGGGCGTCGGCGCCGGCGGCTATCAGTCGTCGTTCGAGAACGACTACTACCGCTACAAGGATCCGAAGATCAAAGCGAACGTCACGATCTCGCACACGTCGGTGGTCACGATCATGGCCGAGCTCGGCGTGGTCGGGCTGGCGGCGCTGGCGTTCGTCGCCTCGCAGTGGGCGCTCTATGCACGGACGCTGATCCGCCGCTCGACGCCAGAGCTGCGGGCGACGGTGATCGGCATCGCGATCATCACGGCGATCATCTTCCTCGGTTCTCAGAGCGAGGGGCGCTTCCTCGAGGATCCGTTCCTGTGGTTCGCCGCCGGCCTGGCCGTGGCGATCGATGGCATCCTCGCGCGCGAGCGGGAGGCACTACCAGTCGTCGATCGTGGCGCGGATGACGCGCCTTGAGGGTGGTGTACCTCGCGGATGCGCCGTACATCCACACGCAGCGCTGGGTGCAGCACTTCGCGCGCCGCGGCTGGGACGCGCACGTGCTGTCGTTCCGGCCCGCGGAGATAGAAGGGGCCACGGTGCACTACATCGGCGGCCTCGAGGCGCTCGGCAAAGTGCGCTACGTCGTGCACGCGCGGCGGGTGCGCAAGCTGATCGCCGACCTTCAACCGGATCTGGTGCACGCGCTGCACCTGACGAGCTACGGATTTCTCGCGGGACTGTCGGGCTTTCAGCCATCGATCGTCTCGGTGTGGGGCACGGACGTGCTCGAGGCGCCGACGCTCTCGCCGCTGCACAAATGGATCACGCGGCAGGCACTGGCGCGGGCCGGCGCGATCACCGCGACCGGTCGCAAGCTCGCGAAGGCGACGGCGCTCTATGCCCCGCCCGGCGCGACGATCCACGTCATCCCATACGGCGTCGACCTCGACCTATTCCGCGCGTCGCCGCGACCAGCTCCGGTGCGAATCACCGTCGGCGCCGTCGCGAGATTGTCGCCGGAGAAGGGGCTTGGCCATCTGCTGCGGGCTGTTGCGCAACTGCGGGATGAGGGCCTCGATCTCGATCTCGTCCTCGCCGGCGAGGGACCTTCTCGCAACGCGCTCGAACGGCTGGCGGAGACGCTTGGACTGGGCGAGCGTGTTGAGTTCGCGGGCGAGGTGCCGCATGACGCCGTCCCAGCGATGCTGCAGCGTTTCGACATCTTCGCGATGCCATCGACGTGGGAGGGCTTCGGGGTCTCGGCGATCGAGGCGAGCGCGATGGAGCTGCCGGTCGTCGCGTCGAACATCCACGGCATTCCGGACGTCGTGCTCGACGGCGAAACGGGCATCCTCGTACCCGTCGCCCACGCTGGCGGGCTAGCGGCGGCGCTCCGCCGGCTTGCCGGCGATGCCGGCATGCGCGCACGCATGGGCGCCGCCGGTCGCGCCTTCGTCGCGAGAGAGTACCGCTGGCAGGATAATGCCGCGCTCATGGAGCGCCTGTACGAGACGATGCTACGTCGAGCGCAACCTGCGAACGGGCAGCGTTGACGCGGAGGTGACCAGAGAGTTGGGGCGCTCCACGCTGTCACGCTGAGGGTGTGCGAAGGGTCTTGTTTGAGTGGCGGTGAGCTGCGGCTGTGCCCTCGTCGCTCGAGCTGAGGCCTCTGCCGATCCATTGCCCGTCGTGCAAATGCGGCGCTATCCGGCGGCGTACGTTCACCCGCGCCGGGGCGAAGCATCAGGTCGCGCGAACAAGATGCCGGCGCGCTCGGCTACGCAAACTCAAGGAGAGATCACGTAGGCGTGCTCGCGAACCGCGAGGCGTGCTCCACACTGTCACCCTGAGCTCTGCGAAGGGTCTTGTTTGAGCGGGCACGACGCGGCGGCGATGCCGTTGAGGCACGACCGGCATCGTGTCGGTCTCACCGCTAATCCTGCAATGCGGCAGGATCAGTCGGCGTCCGCTAATCGGTGCCGGAGCCAAGCATTAGAGGTCGTCCGAACAAGATCCTTCACTTCGCTCAGGATGACATCATTCGCCTGCACTGAGCGCTACTCGCGGCGGAAGCGCAGCGTGATGATCTCGTTCGGGCGGGCGGTGATGGCGACGCCGGCTTCGGTGCGGGCGACGTCGGCGATGTGCTCCTCGTTGAGGTTGGTGCGTGTGACGGCGCCGCGCGCCGACGGTACATCGAGCGTGGCGGAAGCTTCCACGTCGAGCGTGTTGTAGACGCGGACGATCATGCCGTCGCCGTCTTCCGCCCGCTTGATCGCGCTGACTACGAAGGCTGCAGAATCCACGCGCAGCAGCGAGCCGGCAGCGTCGATATGGCCGAGGCCGTGGCGGTTCCAGCGCGCGCGCATCGGCCGCAGGTGCTGTACCGACTGGACGTGCGCGCCCGCGGCGTCCCAGTCGCCCGCGTGCGGGATGATGCTGTAGTTGAAGACGAAGCGGCCGTGCATCTGCGCTCCCGGCGTCCGCAGTTGCGGACCGGCGCCGCCGCGGCGCGATGATAGATCGTCCCGCGAGAGCCAGCCGACGCTCCGGATCACGGTCACGGCGATCGTCGCGCCGCCCGGAGTGTCGAGCAGCTCGTACTCGGGCAGGCCGCGGTTCGCGATCGTCAGCCCATGCTCGCCGTCATCGACGCTGACGAACGACTTCTGCGGGTACGTCGCCATCGGCTCTTCCTGCCACGTCTGCGGATCCCACTCAGGCAGCGTGATCGGACGCTCGACGATGCCGAAGTGCTGCTCCGCCTTCGAGACGCGCGCGGCGATGCCGGAGGGGAAGTGCACGCGCAGTCGGTGATCCTCGGCGGCGTTGACGACGACCGTCTCGACATCGATCCGGGGAACGCCGTCCGTGAGCGTGATCGTCGATACGATGCGCTCCTCGACAGTCACGCTCGCCCGGGCGGTGCGTTCGGCGCTGATGCTGGCTGGCAGCCTGTAGACGAGTTCGATCATCAACCGCTGGACGCCGGGGACGGCGTCGATCCGGATCGCCGGCGGCTGTGACGGCGCGTCGACGACCGTCTCGGTCTCGGGGATGCAGTAGTTGTACTCATCGCCCTTGTCGCCGCCATCGACGAAGCGGTTGAGGCCGGCGAGCACGCGGCCGCTGCGCTTGTCGCGCACCGTAAGAGTGCCGTCCCGGGTGTTCGCTTCGACGGAAAAGAACGCGTTCTCGATCGATGTGCCGCCGGCCGCAGCAGCCGGCGGCGCGGTGGGCGCCATCCCGTCGCCGGCTCGTTCGAGGCGGTAGGTCTTGTATCCGTATCCGGGCACATCGGTGGCGACAAAGCCAACATCGGCGCGCGCCTGATCGAAGCCGATCGGCGCGCCGTCCGGGATCACGAACTGCTGCGTCGGACCGACCTTTGCCGCCGCGATCCGCTCGCCATCCGGCCCCAGCACGGCGACGACGGGACTGCTGTCGGACCAGGGGATCGTGGTCGTGACGAAGGCGGTCGCCGGCTGCGGCGTCGGGTTGAAGACGGCGATCGTGCCGTGGGCGTCGTTAGGGCCGAGAGCGCCGATCGTGCGCAAACACTGGCGCACGATCTCCTCGCCGATCTCGCGCACCCAGCCATAGCGCTGCCGCATCTCGTCGTGGACGACGTCGACGGAGCAGCCGCAGATCGAGTCGTGCGGCTGGTTCTCGAGCAGGTGTCGCCAGGCGCGATCGATCAGCCCCGAGATCGAGGCTTCGGACGTCGGGAACGGCATGTGCGCCGTCGTCGGCGGCAGCGGCTCGCGCCACTCCGGTCCGACCTGCTTCTTCAGGATGTCGGCCCAGGTGGCGAACGGCTCGGCCCAGTGGGTGAGAAGATCCTCGCATTCTTGATTCGACTGCTTGATCCACATCCGCGCCGAAAGCACGCCCGGCAGAAGATGCGCACGCTGGCCGCTGCGGAACTCGCCCTCGTGGCGGGGCCATTCGTCGCTGCGGTCGCCGATCGCCTCCCGCACGCGCGCAAAGGCTTCGGGCAAGGACGAATGCTCGAGCACGGCGTCATCGAGCTGTTCGTTCGCGGTCTTGATCATCGCCGAAAGGTCGGTCTGCGGCGGCAAGTGATCGCTGCCGTTCATCGCGAGGATGTACGGCGTCGTGGCGAGCGGTTCGAGGTCGTTGCGCAGCGACGCAATGCGCGACATCAGCGCGCGCGGGCTGCGCGGCAGTGTCGCTGCGCCGCCGTAGCCCTTCGGCTTGTGGATCGTCAGCACCTCGCTGCCGTCCGGCGAGCGCCAGAAGAACTCCGTGGTCTTCAACGAATCGTCGGCGCCGCGCCACATCGTCGCATTCTCGATGCCGAAGCCGCGCAGGATGGCCGGCATGTGGGCGATCTGGCCGAAGGGATCGGGGATGTAGCCGACCTTCATCACCGGTCC
>JBBSDV010000184.1:0-5875 GCA_038240335.1 Dehalococcoidia bacterium | reverse complement strand
TCGGCGACGTCGGGTGTGCGCTTGAAAGCGCGGCGGGCAACCTCTATCTCGGCGTTTGCATCGATCCAGGTTCCGGTACCGGTTTTTGCGCCGAGCATAGCGCGATCGCGGCGATGGTTACGGCCGGAGAACTAGACACCCGTAAGATTGTCGCGGTCTGGAAGGATGAGGACGGGATTGCGCGTGTGCTTCCTCCCTGCGGCAGGTGCCGTGAATTCGTCCGTCAAATCAGCCCGAGCAATCTAGAAACCGTCGTCATTCTCTGTGCGGCCAAACAAGTGGCTTTGAAGGAATTGCTTCCCTATCACGAATGGCCGGCCTAGGTAGCAGGACGCAACGCGCGCCTCGGCCAGGCGCGCTACCGCGGCTACGCTGCGAGGAAGAATTGATGCCGGACGCTGGAATGTCGCGCCCGTGCGCCTGGGGCGATATTCCCCGAACGCACGATCTCGCCGCGCGAGCATACTTGGCCAACCCCGCGGGTCCTTCGCGCATTGGCGAATTCTGGTGGGCGCTACGCGCGACGCCGGACGGCGATCCGCTGAGCGGCATGCGCCTCTGGCTTTCCGACAACACGCCTGTAGCCGCGGCATGGCTCGACCCGCCGAACTCGAGCGATCTGATCGTCGCACCTGCCGCACACGAAGGCCTGTTGTCCGAGGCGATCGACTGGCTGGAGTCCGAGACGCGGCTCGCTGGTGGCGAGGCACTAGCGATCATCGCCCACGAAGGCGATCAGGCCCGCGCCGACGAACTCCGGCGGCGCGGCTACGCACCGTCCGAAGCCGGCAATATTCGATTTCGCCGCAACCTGAGTTCGATGCCCGATGCCGTCGCGCTGCCGGACGGCTACTCATTGCGGCATCTCGCCACCGATCGCGATATCGAGCCGCGCGTTCACGTAGAAGCCGCATCGTTTGAAGGGTCGACGACGACAATCGATGTCTGGCGGTTGCTTCGCGAACGCCTACCGAACTATCGCCCGAGCCTCGACCTGTTCGTGCTTGCTCCCGCTGGCACCGGCGCGTCCGCGTGCACCTGCTGGTACGACACGGTTGCGCATCGCGGCGAGTTCGAGGCGGTCGGCACGACGCCGAAGTTTCAGCGACGGGGACTCGGGAAAGCCGTGATTGTCGAGGGGCTGCGTCGGCTCCATGAGTGCGGCGCAACGGAAGCGGTCCTGTACACGAGCATCGGGAACACCGCCGCGGTCGCACTCTACGAATCATGCGGGTTCGCGGCGGTTGGCCAGGATTTTGCCTGGACGAAGCGCCTCTCACCATGACACGTAGCGGCCATGGCGCTCGCGACTACCCAAGCTTGATCTGGATCGCCTTCGTCTCCATGTACTCTTCGAGGCCCTCGTGGCCGAGCTCGCGGCCGATGCCGCTCTGCTTGTAGCCGCCGTACGGCATGTATGGCAAGCCGGCGCTGTGGTACGCGTTGACCCAGACAGTACCTGCCTGGATGCCCTTCGCCATCATGAACGCGGTGTCGATGTTCTTCGTCCAGACAGCCGCGGCGAGTCCGTACACGGTGTCGTTGGCGATGCGGAGCGCATCGGCCGCGCCGTTGAATGTGATCACCGAGAGGACCGGGCCGAAGATCTCCTCCTGTGCGACCTGCATGTCGTTGCGAACATCGGTGAAGATCGTCGGCTGGACGAAGAGACCGCCATCGTAGCCCTCGCCCGTGAGTCGACCCCCGCCGCACAGCATCGTCGCGCCTTCCTCCTCGCCGACATGGACGTAGCGGACCACCTTGTCGAGTTGCGCCTCGTTGATCACAGGCCCCATCGTCACGGACGGATCCTCCGGGTTGCCGACCTTCACGTTCTTGGTGAACGCCTGCAGCTTCGTGAGGAATTCGTCCTTGATCGACTCTTGGAGCAACAGGCGCGAACCCGCCTGGCAAACCTGCCCGGTGTTAAGGTAGATGCCGAAAAACGAGCCGGCGACAGCGGCGTCGATGTTCGCGTCGGCGAAGACGACGTTCGGCGACTTGCCGCCGAGCTCGAGGGAGATTTTCTTGAGGTTGCCCGACGCCGCCTGCATGATCGTCTTGCCGACAGCCGTCGACCCGGTGAAGGCGATCTTGTCGACGAGCGGCGATGCCGCAAGCTCGGCGCCGACGACCGCGCCCGGTCCCGTCACGACATTGATGACGCCGGCGGGCGCACCTGCTTCCGAGATGATGCGGGCGAGTTCGAACGTCGTGCCGGCGGTGAACTCCGACGGCTTTGCGACGATCGTGCAGCCTGCGGCGAGCGCCGGCGCGAGCTTCCACGTGATCAGCAGCACCGGAAAGTTCCACGGCGTGATGACGCCGACGACGCCGACGGGCTCGTGGACGGTCATGCCGATCGCGTCGGGTGCGTAGTTGGTGATCGCGTCGCCGCGGATGTCGAGCGCCAGACCGGCGTAGAAGTCGTACACGTCGGCCGCCATCGCGATCTCCGCGACCGCCATGCCCTGCGGCTTGCCGACTTCCTTCGAGAGCAGTTGCGCGAGCGGCAACAGCTCTGCGCGCATGTTCTCGGCGATCTTCCGTAGCACCGCGGCACGCTGCGCTGCCGGCGCTTTCGACCAGGTGCCTGCGTCGAAGGCCTTGCGCGCCGCGCCGATTGCCTTGCGCGTGTCTTCGACGTCGCCCCAGGGGATCACCTCGACTGGCGCGCCTGTAGCGGGATTCGTACGCGTGTACGTCTCTCCGCTCGCGCCGGCGACCCAGTCGCCGCCGATGAACTGATCGTAGGTGCGCACGCTAGCGGCCACCTTGGCCGTGTCCTTTGTGTCGATGACCATCGTTGTTCTCCTTGTCCGCGTCTGTCGCGTTAATTCTAGGTAGGCCGTTATGCCGCCTCCAGCATAACGCCGCGCCTCGCGAGCGTCTACCTAAGTGGTCGCTAGAATAACGGAGAGCGACCTGCTGCGGCAAGGAGTCGGTGCGTCTGAGCGGTACGCGCTTCACCACACACGGCCCGACGTGCGCTACTCGCGCCGCAGCGCTTCGATGGGGTCGAGGCGGGCGGCGCGCCAGGCGGGATAGACGCCGAAGATAAGGCCAGTCGCGGCGGACATGCCGAGGCCGGCCATGATCCATTTCGGTGTGATCACGTAGTCGCTGCCGTCGGCGCTCACCTTGAAACTGGCGACCAGCAGTTGCACCGTGAAGTCCCAGTCGTGCTGGAGGATCTGCGTGATGCCGAGACCGACGAGCACGCCGAGCAGGCCGCCGAGCGTCGTCACGACGAGCGCCTCTATGATGAACTGCATCAGGATGTCGCGCCGCTTGGCGCCGACGGCTTTCCGGATGCCGATCTCCCGCGTTCGCTCGCTGACGGAAACGAGCATGATGTTCATGATGCCGATGCCGCCAACGATCAGCGAGATCAGGGCGATCGAAACGAGGAGGACGCTCAGCGTGCGATCGACCTGCGTCGCGGTCGAGAGGACGTCGCTCTGTGACTGGATGTTGAAATCGTTCTCCTTGTCGTCGGCCAGATTGTGCCGCTTGCGGAGGATGTCGGCGATCTCCTGCTTGATCTGGGGGATCTTCGAGCGGTCCTTCACCTTGATGTTGACCTGACTGACGTTCGTCAGGCCGCGGGCGTTGCGGATGAAAGGCACGCGCGCCTGGAACGACGGCAGCGGCGTGATGACGACGTTGTCCTGATCCGTCGACGATGTCGAGCCCTTCTCCTCCATCACGCCGATGACGGTGAAGGAGAAGCCGACCGCAAAGTTGCCGGGGCCGACGGTGACGCGGATGTTCTCGCCAATCGGGTCCTTGTCGCCGAACAGCTGCTGCTTCACCTTCGCGCCGAGAACGACGACGAGCGCCTTCTTGGTGACGTCTTCTTCGGTGATGAAGCGGCCTTCGGAGACGTAGAAGTCGCGAACGTATTGATACGTCGGCTCCGTGCCGAGAAGCGTCGTACTGTAGTTTTGGCCTCGATAGATCGCGGTACCGCCGAAGGGCAGTCCCGGACTCGGCGCGGTTCCCTGCGACGCGACGCCGTCGATGCCGTCGATCTGCGCCGCATCGATTGCGCGCGCATCTTCGAGGAAGAGTCCGGCACCCTGCCCGGGCAGCTGAAGGCCGGTGGCGGTCTTGCCGGTGCCGGGCTGAATGAACATCAGGTTGCTGCCGAGGCCCTTGATGCGGTCGGTGACCCCCTTCTGGGCACCCTGACCAGCGGCGGTCAGCGCGATGACAGCGCTGATGCCGATGATGATGCCGAGCATCGTCAGCAGCGTGCGCAGGATGTTGCTGCGCAGTGCGATCAGCGCCGTGAGAACGACGTCGCTCGGGCTCATTGCCCGGCTTCCATCAGCGCGGGACCCGGCGCGTGCACAGCGACTGGAGTCCCGGTCGTCGCTGATGCGCCGGGCGCGGCGGCGCTCTCGCGCGGCCGTTCGAAGATCGGCACATTCGGGACGTCGCTGACTATCTCGCCATCACGAAGCGAGACGATGCGCCGTGTGTATGCGGCGACATCCGGCTCGTGCGTGACGAAGGCGATCGTGATGCCGCGCTCCTCATTGAGGCGACGGAAGATCTCCATGACGTCGTGGCTCGTTTTTGTGTCGAGCGCGCCCGTTGGTTCGTCGGCGAGAATCAACGCCGGGTTGCCGACGATCGCGCGGGCGATCGCAACGCGCTGCTGCTGGCCGCCGGAGAGCTGCGTCGGCCGGTGATGCATGCGGCTCTCGAGGCCGACAAGCTTGAGGGCGACCTTGGCCACCTGCTTGCGGTTCGAGACACCGCGATACGACAGCGGCATGGCGACCTGGTCGATCGCGTTCAGCCGCGGCAGCAGGTTGAACGACTGGAACACGAAGCCGAGACGGCGATTCCGAACGGTCGCCAGCTGTGCATCGTTGAGGCGGCTGACCTGGATGCCGTCGAGCGCGTACGTGCCATCCGTCGGTCGATCGAGACAACCGATGATGTTCATCAGCGTCGACTTACCCGAGCCGGATGGGCCCATGATCGCCATGAACTCGCCATCCTGGATATCGAGATCGACGCCGCGCAATGCGTGCACGGTCTGCGATCCGAGTTTGTATACCTTCGAAATGCCGCGGAGGCTGATCATGCGCTATCTCAATCCGCTCGGGATCGTAGCGGCGGGCTTCGGTGTCGCGCCGGCCTTGCCGGTTGTCAGTGACGCGACCTCGACCGTGTCGCCCTCCGTAAGACCGGTCAGCACCTCGACATTGTTCGTATCGCTGACACCGGTCGTGACGACTTGATCCTCGACGTCGCCGTTTGCGCGCTTCACCGAGACGATCTGGTCGTTGCCGCGGCGGCGGATCGCGCGCGGCGGCACGACGAGCACGTCCGGCTTGGAGTCGGTGGTGATGAGGCCGCGGCCGTTCATGCCGGGCGTCGGCGCCGTGCTCCCGGGCGGCAGGACGATCGACGCGTCGACTTCATAGGTCACGACACCGCTCGACGAGATCGGGTTCGAGCCGATCTGGGTGACCGTGAATGGGAATGGCTTGCCTGGCAGCGCGTCGAACAGGACGACACCCGGCTGGCCGAGCTTGATGCTGGAGTAATCGGTCTCGCCGAGACTCATCTTCAGGCGAATCAGGTTCGGCGTGAGAAGGACGATCGGCGCCGTCGTGCCGGCAGCCGCGCCGCCTCCCGCGCCGCCGCCGAATTCGCCGACTTTCGCGCTAACGGCGGCGACAGTGCCATCGAACGGCGCGATGATCTGGGCGTTGCGAAGACGGATGCGCGCTGCCTCGACGGTCAGGCCGGCGGTCTCGACGGCCTGGCGCGCCTGGGCGATCTGGTTCGCCGTCGCGCCGCGATAGGCCTCGTCGCGCTTGGCTTGCGCCCCTGCGACAGCCGCCTGCGCGCT
>JBBSDV010000183.1:0-5910 GCA_038240335.1 Dehalococcoidia bacterium | reverse complement strand
TGAGACGAAGCCGAACGACGAGCCGAGGCCTGATTCGGCGTCGAACCCGATCCGAAATATCTTGCGCATCGGATCTCTGCGGCCGCGCTAGACAACTACCAACAAATGATGTATTAGCTATGCATCTCAATCTTTGTTGACCACACGTCTGGCACGGATGCCAGCAGGGGAGGTGGAATCATGATGCAACAAGCCGGCGGAATGGATGTCAACGTCCTCATGCAGCGCCTCAAGCGGCTCGCCATGCTCGACACGACCGTGTTTGACGAAGTCCGCAGCGATCCCAATTCCACTATTCCCGCCATCGTCGTCGCCGTCGTCGCTACCCTCCTCTCCGGCCTCGGCGGCTGGCTCTGGTGGGTGATCGCAGACATCCCCGATTCGGGCAAGGTCTTCGTCCAATCGGCGCTCATCGGCACCATCCTCTCGATCGTGCTCTGGGCCGTCTTCGTCGCGATCACGTACGTCATGCTCACGCAGGTCTTCCGCGCCCGCGCCGACGTCAACGAGCTCATCCGCGTCATGGGCTTCGCGACGGCGCCCCTTGCGCTCACTCTCCTCATGTTCATCCCCGGCCTCGACTACGGCATCGCCCTGACGTCGATCGCCCTCTTCTTCGGCACGACCGTCATCGCGACGCAGACCGCGACCGACGCGCCTGCCGGCCGCGTCCTCGTGTCGTGCGCCGCTGGCTTCGCCGTCTGGGCGATCATCCTCGGCCTCCTCACGACCGCAAATCACGGCTACGCGCCAGGCATCTTCATCTTCGATCGCGGCGCGGATGCGCTGCGAGACTTCCAGAGCTACCTGCGGAGTCTCTCCGGCCTTAACTTCTAGGCTCAGGCGTCAGGGTTAGAATCGATTGACAAGAGGGGCTCGATCGAGCCCCTCTTTCGTGTCTGCCGCAGCGATCGCCTCGCTATACTCGTCGCCATGGACCTGCTCGGACGGATTCGCGACGACATGGCCTTCGAAGGCAATATCTGGAAGTCGTATCTCTATCGCTTCCTGATGGACTTCCAGCTCTGGCTGCCCATCTGGGTGGTGTATCTCCAGGTGCACCGCGGCCTTTCGCTGACCCAGATCACGCTGCTCGATACGCCGTTCCTGCTGCTCATCGTCGTCGCTGAAGTGCCGACCGGCGCGATCGCCGATCGCTTCGGCCGCCGTTTCTCGCTGATGCTCGGCAGCGGCCTCTTCGCCGTCGCCATCTTCGTCTTCGGCATCGCCGACAACTACCTCGTCATCCTCGCGTCGTACACCGCGTGGGGGCTCGGCGTCACGTTTCAGTCCGGCGCCGACGCGGCGATCCTCTACGATAGCCTGAAGAGCATCGATCGTGAGGACGACTTTCAGAAGATCAACAGCCGGCTGTGGGCACTCAAATCCTTCGCCGCGCTGCTGGCCATCCTCATTGGCGCTCCGATCGCCCAGGCGACGAACTTCACATTCCCGATTATCCTCAGCGCCGGCATCGCCATCATCGGCGTCCCCGTCGCCTTCTCGATGCACGAGCCGCGGCACGCCGCCGAGGAATCGCACGAGCAGTACCTCGCCACGCTCGTCAACGGCCTCCGCGAGGCATGGGATCAGCCGACGCTCCGCTACATCATCCTCTACAGCGGCGTCCTGCTCGCCGCAACGTTCACGCCGCAGGTCTTCCAGCAGCCGTTCCTGCGCCATCACGGCATCGGCATCGCTAATCTCGGCCTCTGGCAGGCGCCGGTGCGCGTCTGCGGCATTCTCGCGTCGCTGTTCGCCTATCGATTCGTCTCTCGCTTCGGTCTGCGCGGCGCATTCTTCGCCATGCCGGCGCTGCTCGTCGTCGCGAACGTCGCGCTCGCCGGTATCGATCATTCGTGGATCGCCGTCTCGTTTCTCGGCATGGGCGTAGTCGCCGGCATGCAGAACCCGGCTCTCGCTACCTACATCAATAAGCGCATCCCAAGCGAGCGCCGGGCGACCATCCTGTCTGTGCAGAGCGTCGTCGGCAACTTCATCCTCGCCGGCATGAACCCGGTCGCAGGCATCGCCGCCGATCAGTTCGGGCTGCGCGCGGTGTTCCTTCTGTTCGGCATCCTGACGCTGCTCGTCGCGACGCCGATCCTCTGGCTCTGGAGCCGTGCCGAGTCCGAGGAGGTCGCGCTGATGCAGGACGAGATCGCCTGGGAGCTCGAACGCGCGCGCAAGCCGGTCGCCGTCTAGGTGCAAATGAACGAAGCGCGTCTTCTGCCGGAGCGCGCGTCGCCGTACGTGTCGACTCGCATCGTGCTTCGCAGCCGCGGCGGTCCATCGTGATCACGGTGCTCTGCGGTGGCGTCGGCGGCTCGCGCTTCATGCGCGCCCTCGCCTCTGTCGTCGAGCCGGAACGGCTGACGGCGATCATCAACACCGCCGACGACGATGAGTTCCACGGCCTCTACGCCTCGCCTGATCCCGACATCGTCACCTACGCCCTCGCGGGCGAGGTTGACGAGGAGCGCGGTTGGGGCCTTCGCGGCGACACCTTTCGCTGGCTCGAATCGCTGCGCCGCTTCGGCCACGAGACATGGTTCCAGATCGGCGATCGCGACCTCGCGACGCACCTCCATCGGACGCGGCTGTTGCGGGAGGGCGCGACGCCCGCCGAGGTAATGGCCGACATCGCTCGCGCCTTTGCCGTCCGCTCGCGCCTGCTGCCGATGTCGAACGACCGCGTCCGGACGATCGTTACTTGCGAAGAGGGCGAGTTCGCCTTCCAGGAATATCTCGTAAAGCGCCATGCGCAAGACGCCGTCCGCGGCCTGCGCTTCGAAGGCGCGGACACCGCTCGTCCCTCGTCGGGCGTCATCGAGGCGATCGGCGACGCCGAGGCGATCTTCATCGCGCCGAGCAACCCTCTCGGCAGCATCGCGCCGATCCTCGCCGTGCCCGGAATTAACGACGCGTTGCGAGATGCTCCCGTGCCGCGCGTCGCAGTGTCGCCGATCATCGGCGGCCGCTCGCTGCAGCCGCCCGCCGCCGAAATGATGGCCGGCCTCGGCCTCACCGTCGATGCCGCGGGCGTCGCGAGGCTGTACGAAGGACGAATCGACACACTGATCGTCGATGAGATTGACCGCGATCAAGCACAGGCCGTCGAGGCGCTCGGCATCCGCGCCGTCGTAACCCAAACCATCATGCGCGACGACGCGTCCCGCACCGCCCTCGCCGAGGCCGCATTGCACGCGGCCGGCATGGTGTAAAACGGTCCGCGGCGAACTACAAACGACGAACTTAAACGACAGGTCCTCTACGCCGCTACCGCGTCGGAGTCCACCGCATCCCCGCGCGTCAGGAGCTGCACGAGCTCGCCGATGCGGAGGATCGCCGCGAGATCCTTGGCCGTCGCGAGCGTCGCATCGAGCTGCACCTCATAGCCGGCGCGCAACTGCGCCCGCAGCTCGCCATCGCGTGAGGCCTCGCTCCAGACTTCGATGAGGACGCGGCCAATGCCCGCCGACGGCAGGCCGATGTCACCCGCCGCCGCATCGAATGGTGGCAGCAGCGCCCCCTTGCTGATGAGGCGTCCGACGACGGCCGAAAGCACGTGTGACTTCGACGGGAAATGGTGGTAGAGCCCGCCTTTCGAGCATCCGGCCGCCAGGCAAACGTCGTCGATCGACGCGGCGGTGTATCCCTTGAACGCAAAGACGGTGAGCGCCGCCTGCACGATCTGCTCGCGCGTCTCTTCGCTGCGGATTGCTTGCGTTCGGGGGGTGGTGGTGCTCATACGCGTATAAGCACTATCGGCAAAAAACACGCCGGCCCGGAGCTGGGCAGCGGCGCCACGTCAATCTGCGAAAAAACTTGTCCGAGCTGTTGACAGGAGAACGTACGGGGGCGTATAACAGTACCGACGAGTCGGTTTTTCTACCGGCTGCAGGTGAGAGACGAGGCGGCAGCGGGCCGGTGGGCCCAACGAAAGGAAGAATACGATGACGTTTCGCGTAACGTGGTAACCCCCTCCGTCCGAAAGGACAATGAACAAGCTCCTCAATCGAGGAGCTTCTTCATTGCCCTCGCGCCGCGAGGCGTCCACCCTACCATGAGGCGTTGCCAGTCAGCGCGGCGATGTCAAGTCTTTGCCGCCAATCCAATGGAACGCCTGAACGTTCCCCTCGCGAGCTTATCCCCCGCAGCCACCGTACCCGGAACGATCGTCGTTCAAAATTCTCGGATCGGCCGTCCGCTCAGTCGTCACTCGACCCTCGCCTCCGCGCCGTCCCCCGACGCGAAGATGCTGCCGTAGACGCTGTACACGTGACCGAGTCCGTGCAGCACAACAAGGCGCATCAGCAGGTCGCTGATCGGCAGCTCCTTGTGGCCGCCCACCGTTGCCCGCTTCGATAGCGTTTCGTCGGGGGCATCTGCGATGAATGCCGCCGCCGCGCCGTATGTCGTCGCGATCGCTTCCGCGAGCTGCGCCACCGACTTCCCCGCCTGCGCCGCGACCATCCCCGCGTTCCCAGCATTGATGTCGTTGCCGGCGATCAAGTCGGTACCCGGCGCCGCATTCGCCATCCCATTGATTAACGGCACGATGATCGGGCCGAGGCCGGCGATATGCGCAAGCACCTCCTTGTTGTGCCAGCCGTCCATATCGACGACGCACTCCCACTGCTGCTCGGTGAGATCCCGGCTGATCCGGCGCGTCTCCTGGATCAGTACCTCGAAGCCCTTCGCAATCTCGTCCTTCGTCGCCATGCTCTTCTCCTCCGTCGGCATCAACCATCTATCGAGAACCTTGTCCACACGACCTCAATAGCTCCAGTCTCTAAGCTCCAACCTCCACCGTCTAGCCACTCAACCGCCCAACATCCCGTGCGTCACCCGCGGACGGCGTCTTCGATGTGGAGAATGTTGGTGAGCCTGCCGCGCGCGTCGAGCTCGATGGCGACGATATCGATGCGGAGCGGCAGGTCGGCGATGTCGGGGTGGCGCTCGATGTACCACTCGACGCCGACGAGCAGCTTGCGCGCCTTCGCCCGCGTGATCGAGAGCGCGGCCATGCCGGGGTACGCGCCCCTCCGCGTCCGCACCTCGACGAACACGACGGACTCCGTGTCGCGGGCTACGAGATCGATCTCGACGTCGCGCACGCGGAACTTGCGGTCGATGATCTTGTAGCCCTTTGCTTGAAGATGCGCGGCTGCCGTTCGTTCGCCGAAGTCGCCGAGGTGCTGGCGTTCGCTAGGCAAACGCCGGCTCGCGGGCGCGTTCGTCGATCGCATCGAGCTCGCTATCGAGCAGCGTCTCGGAATCGAGCTCGGCGCTCGCTTCGATCAGGATGCCGTGGGCGGCGAGCGCCAGTCGCACGGGAGCGAAGCGGCGGCGGTGGATGTCGCAGGGGCCGTGCTCTGTGAGTGCGCGCTTGTGTTCTGGCGTCGCGTAGCCGCGATTGGAATCGAATCCGTAGACCGGATATTGCGGATGGTAGTCGGTCATGATCGCGTCGCGTACGGTCTTCGCAACGATCGATCCGGCGGCGATCGACGCGACGAGGGCGTCGCCGTGAATGATGGCGCGGTGCCGGTACTCGGGCAGCGACACGGCGTCGATCAGCAGCATGTCGGGCGCGCATGGAAGGCCGGCGACCGCCTTGCGCATCGCGGATTTGCGGGCCGCGGTGAGGCCGTAGGTGTCGATGTACTCGTGGCTGGCGACGCCGGCGCCCCAGGCACAGTGGTCGCGGATCATCTCGGCGAGCCGCGTGCGTTCGTTCACGTCGAGCATCTTGCTGTCGCGGAGCTCGCACCACCACGTTTGGGCGAATTGCGGGTCGAGGATCACGGCGCCGGCGACGACGGGGCCGGCAAGCGGCCCGCAGCCGGCCTCATCGACGCCGGCGACGTTCCGATAGCCCCGCTTCCATGCAGAGATTTCGGCGTT
>JBBSDV010000182.1:0-5941 GCA_038240335.1 Dehalococcoidia bacterium | reverse complement strand
GCGGATCAGCTCCGCCAGGTCGTCGATTCCGCCTTCGCGAAACTGGACGCCTTTAGGAGTGCCAAACTTCGGCAGCACCCTCTCCCGCGAGAGCGAGAACGATAGCCACGGCCGCTCCGGCGTGAACCAAAGGCGCTTGAGCACCGGTTCGACGAGGGGCCGCGCCGAGCCGTGCGCGAGCCGAATGCGCACAGTGTCCGCTGCGAGCTCCTCACGAATGTGTGGAAGCAATTCCTCGAACATCGACGGAAACAGATCGCCGAACGCACCCTCGCTCGGGTACGAATACGCGAGCGATGCCAGCACATCGCCGAACGCGGCGAGCACCGCGCCGTCGCGTTCGATCACCAGATCCGGGTGTTCTGCCTCAACCCGATCGAGTTCGGCGCGACTCCACGCGTAGTGCAGCGCCTCGCGCGAAATTCGGTCGAAAAGACTGTGCCGTACGGTTGTATCGAGACGGCGAAGCGGGCGTATCGTCATCAGTCGGGCCAGCTGCCGCGGAACACTTCGACGACCGGTCCCGTGAGGATGACCTCGCCTTCACCATCCCATTCGAGCTGCAGCACGCCACCCGGCACCCGTAGCTCCATAACCCCATCGACGAGATCGAGCAGCCGCGCCGCAGTCATCGTCGCCGACGCGCCGGAGCCGCACGAGAGCGTCTCCCCTACACCGCGCTCCCAGACGCGCATCTCCGCGTGAGAACGATCGACGATGCGCACGACTTCAAAGTTCGTGCGATTCGGGAACAGCGCGTGATGTTCGACCAGCGGACCGACGCGGTGCAGCGGGTAGTCGCCGACGGCCGCGCCTTGGAAGTGCACCGCGTGCGGGTTCCCCATCGACACGGGAGTGATCGCGATCGATGCGCCATCGACGCTGAGATCAAAGTTCATGATCGGCGGTGGCGCGTCGATGGCGACGGGGATCTCGAGCGGGTCGAGCCGCGGCGCGCCCATGCTCTCGCGCACGCTCGTCACGAAGCCGCGTTCGGTCGTCACCCGCACGCGCAGGACACCAGCGCCGGTCTCCACGTCGAATTCGTCGTCCTGCGGCGCGACGATGCCGTTGTCGGCGGCGAACTTCGCAAGGCACCGCATGCCGTTGCCCGACATCTCGGCCTCCGAGCCGTCAGCGTTGAAGATGCGCATCCGCACGTCCGCGCGCTCCGACGGTGCGGCGAGGATCATCCCGTCGCCGCCGACACCGAAGTGCCGGTCGCAGACCGCCACCGCCAGCGCCGGCCAATCTCGCTCGATCTCCCGCGCGTCGAGGACGACGAAGTCGTTGCCGGTGCCGTGTAGCTTCGTGAATTCCATCGCGACTGAGGATACCGCGCTCACCGGCGCATCGGGAAGCAAGCGGGACGCGGCGCCATCAGCGTCACATCGTGGCAAGCGCGCGCTCCACCAGATCGGTGTCGTCCGCGTCGAGCCAGGCGATGCGCTCGTCGTCGTCGCGGAACCACGTGTGCTGCATCCGCGCGAGGCGGTGCGTTTCGGTCTTTATGCGCGCGGTCGCTGCCTCGAGCGTCGCCTCGCCGCTCAGGTACCCGCAGATCTCGCGATAGCCGATGCTTCCCATCGCCGCCAGATCGCACCCGTAACCAGAGGCCGTGAGCGCCTGCACCTCCTCGACGAGCCCCGCGGCGATCATCGCATCCACCCGCGCGTCGATGCGCGCATGCAGGGCCGTCCGGTCTAGCCTCAGGCCGACGATCGTAGTTCCGAACGGCGGCATATCCTTCTTGCGCCAGTCGCTGAACGGCACGCCGGTCGCGCGCGTCACTTCGATCGCGCGGATGATCCTCCGCACGTTCCGCCTGTCAATCATCTCCGCGCTCGAGGCATCGATCGCTTGCAGATCGGCGACGAGCGTCTCCGTGCCGTCGCGTTCCGCGCGCTCCTGCAACTCGGCACGAAGTGCGTGATCCGGCGGCACGCGCGGCACACGCCACCCCTCGATCACCGACCAGACGTATTGGCCCGTGCCGCCGACGAGGATCGGGGGCTTGCCGCGCGCCCAGATTTCGTCGAGCGTCGTGCGCGCGCGATCGAGATACAGCGCGAGGCTAAACGGCTCGTCAGGCGCGATGATGTCGAGGAGATGGTGCGGCACGGTTGCGCGCTCGACCGCGCTCGGCTTTGCCGTCCCGATGTCCATGCCGCGGTAGATCTGCCGCGAGTCGGCGTTGACAATCTCGCCATCGAGTCGCCGCGCAAGCGCGATCGCCAGTGGCGTCTTGCCCGTCGCCGTTGCGCCGGCGACCGCGATCAGCCGCGGCGTCACGCCCGCCCCGTCACCGCCGCTGCCGTGCCTTCGATGATGCCGACGAAGCTGTCGGCCTTGAGCGACGCGCCGCCGACGAGGCTGCCGTCGATGTCGGGCTGCTGCATGTACTCACGGACATTCTCCGCCGTTACCGATCCGCCGTACAGGATGCGTATGTGCTCGGCAGCGTCGCCCGCGATACCCCGCAGGGTGCGCCGAATCAGCCCGATCGCCGCCTCCGCGGTCGCGCCATCGGCGGCGAGGCCGGTGCCGATCGCCCAGACCGGCTCATACGCGACGATCAGCTCCGGGCCAATATCGATGCCGGCGAGACCGGCCGCCGTCTGCCGCACCAGGACGGCCTCGGTCTCGTTCGCCTCGCGCTGCCCGAGCGTCTCGCCGACACAAATGATCGGCACGAGCCCATGTTCGATCGTGGCGCGCGTCCGGCGGTTCACCGTCTCGTCGGTCTCGCCAAAATACTGGCGACGCTCGCTGTGGCCGATGATCACGTGCCGCGCGACCTCCGCCACCTGCGTGACGCTGATCTCCCCGGTAAACGCGCCCTTCTCTTCCCAGTACAGGTTCTGCGCGCCGACCGCGATCGTCGAGCCGGCGAGCGCGTCGGCCACGGCCTGCAGGTACACGAACGGCGGACAGACGATCTTCTCGACACCGACGGTGCCGTCAGCGCGCTCGCGGATCGCCCGCGCGAGTTCCACGGCGCTGTCGCGCGTCGCATTCATCTTCCAATTGCCGGCGACGATCGGGATGCGCTGCATCGGCTACGCTCCGTACTTCGTCAGCCGGCCGGCGTGCGCCATCGCGAGCGACAGCACCTCCTTCGCCGGAAATGTGCCAAGCACGCCGCGGCCGCACGCTTTTTCGTTGAACCCCTCGACCTGGTCGGCCTGGTTGAACCTGCGAGCGTGGAACAGAAACGGCACAGGGTGCCACGAGTGCCCCGCAACGACAGCCGGCGTCGAGTGATCGCCGCCCACCATGAAAACATCGGCCTGCATCTGGTGCAGCGCGTCGACGTACGTGTCGACCTCCTCCAGCGCCGCTATCTTCGCTTGGAAGTCGCCATCCTCGCCCGCCGCGTCGGCGCGCTTGAAATGAATGAAGAAGAAGTCGTAATCGTTCCAGCGCTGCTTCAAGGTCTCGACCTCGTCCGCGAACGTCGCCCCCGTGCTGAGCACGTCCATGCCGACGAGCTTCGCCAGCCCGCGGTACATCGGGTACGCCGCGATAGCGGCGGCGCGGAATTTGCAGGTCTCTAAGATCGACGGCATCGACGGACGCTTCGCGATGCCGCGGAGTGTCAGCATGTTCGCCGGCGCGTCGTTGCGCAGCACCTTCGCCGCCTCCGCGACCCAGTCGTTAAGCAGGCGAGCGGTGGTGTCGGCCTCCGGCGCCAGCGCTCGCACCGGCAGCGGCGTCTGGCCCTCCCGCTGCGGATCCGTCTCCGTGACGCGATCCGAGAGCCCCTCGCCGCGTAGCACGAGCAGGAATCGGTGGTCGCGCACTGGCTCGACGAACACCTCTACGCCCGGCAGCCTGATCTGCGCGAGCCGCTCACAGAGCGGCGCGCTGCGCTCCGTCGCGATGCGCCCTGCGCGGCGATCGGTGATCAGCCCCTCCTCGTCGACGGTGCAGAAGTTGCCGCGCGCCGCCAGGTCCGACGGCTGCAGATCGAAGTCGATGCCCAGCGCCTCGAGCACACCGCGGCCGACGGTATAGCGCTCCGGGTCGTACCCGAAGAGCCCCAGGTGCCCGGGTCCACTGCCCGGCGTCACGCCGTACGCAACCGGCATCGTCAGCCCGCAGATGCTGTCGTGCGCGAGCCGGTCGAGATGCGGGATGTTCGCCTGCTCGAGCTCGGAGCGCCCCGTCTCATTCGGCAGCCCGCCGAGTCCGTCGATGACGAGCAACAGGATCTTCGTATCGTTCGGCACCGACAGTTCACGGAGAAGTTCCAGATTCACGGCCCGAGTCTATCACGCCCCAATCCGTGTGAATACGCGCCCACATGTACCTCGGAACCGTCAGCTACAAACTACGAACCACAAACGACAAGCTTCCCAGCCACTCGCCACTACGCCGCCGCATCGCTACCCTCTCCCGCATGGACGGACGAGAACTGCGCGGCAAAGCAGCGATCACTGGCCTCGGCATCTCCGAGATGGGCCGCGTCTACGGGCACGACGCATCGCACTTCGCCGCCGAGGCGGTGCAGCGCGCCGTCGCCGACGCCGGCCTCCGCAAGGAGCAGATTGACGGCCTGCTCGTGAATCCCGGCGTCTCCTCGCTCGGCGGCATGGGCGGCGTCGGCCTCCAGAACTACCTCGGCCTGACGAACCTCCGCCTCCTCTCGAGCATGACCTGCGGCGGCGCCACCGCGAACGTGATGGTGCAGTACGCCGCCATGCAGGTGATCCACGGCCTCGCGAACCACGTCGTCTGCGTCTTCGCCGACGCCCCGTTGCAGGAGGGCCGCGGCGGCGGTTCCGCCTACGCCGGCATGGGCCGGCCGACGCGGCCGTCCGGCATGGGCGGCCTCTACCCCGCGTTCGGCGTCCTCGGTATCAACGCCCATTACGCGCTCGCGACGCGCCGCCACATGGCCATGTACGGCACGACGAGCGACCAGCTCGGCGCCATCGCCGTCGCCGAGCGCGCCTGGGCGACAAAGAACCCGATCGCCGCGCACCGCGAGCCGATCACCCTCGACGACTATCGGGCCTCGCGCTGGGTTGCCGAGCCGCTGCACCTGCTCGACTGCTGCCTCGTCTCGAACGGCGGTGTCGCCGTCATCGTTTCCCGCGCCGATGAGGCCCGCGACCTCGCGCAGCCGCCGGCGTACGTCCTCGGCATGGGGCAGGGGCACCCCGGCGATATGCGGCGCAAGGGCTGGGACGTCGAAACGCAGACCGGCGCGCCGACGTCGAAGGAGAAGGCGTTCGCGATGGCCGGAATCACGACCGGCGACGTCGACGTCGTGCAGGCCTACGACTGCTACACCTACACGGTGCTCGTGACCCTTGAGGACTACGGCTTCTGCGCAAAGGGCGAAGGGGGCCCGTTCGTCGAGGACGGCAAGCTCGGCCCCGGCGGCGCACTGCCGACGAACACCGGCGGCGGCCAGCTCAGCGCCTTCTACATGTGGGGCATGACGCCGCTGTCTGAGGGCGTCATCCAGGCGCGCGGCAAGGGCGACGCGCGGCAGATCCCCAAGCACAACATCATCCTAGTCACCGGCAACGGCGGCATCCTTGATCATCACTCTACCCTTATCCTCTCGCCGAACGCGGATTGAGACGAAGCCGAACGACGAGCCGAGGCCTGATTCGGCGTCGAACCCGATCCGAAATATCTTGCGCATCGGATCTCTGCGGCCGCGCTAGACAACTACCAACAAATGATGTATTAGCTATGCATCTCAACGTTTGTTGAGCACACGTCTGGCACGGATGCCAGCAGGGGAGGTGGAGTCATGATGCAACAAGCCGGTGGAATGGATGTCAACGTCCTCATGCAGCGCCTCAAGCGGCTCGCCATGCTCGATACGACCGTGTTTGACGAAGTCCGCAGCGATCCCAATTCCACTATTCCCGCCATCGTCGTCGCCGTCGTCGCTACCCTCCTCTCCGGCCTCGGCGGCTGG
>JBBSDV010000181.1:0-6000 GCA_038240335.1 Dehalococcoidia bacterium | reverse complement strand
GGATGGAGATTGCTCTCCCTGAGCTAGGATTCGGATTCAGGAGGATAGTCCCATGAAGAAGATCATGATGCTCGTCGGCGTCGCCGCCGCGATCTTCGGCGCCCGCAAGTTCCTCGGGAACAAAGAAGAGGCGTAGTTCGCACCGACGCTCGTAGTCAGGATTCCGCCAAGCAGGCGCGGCGAAGCGCGCGCACGCCGCATTCGCTCGGCGCTGGATGGCCACACGGAGCTCGTTTGTCGGGGGTGCGGCCCTTCTCGCGCCCCGACTCTCGCGTCTATCCGGCAGTGCACCCGCACCGCCGATCTGTGACGCTTTGCACCGGCTTGGCGTGCGTTCCCCGTCGTCGCGTCACGCACTCACCTCCTACATCGCCGACGTCGCGCGCCCGTTTCTCCCCTCAAGGCTCTCCCCCTCCAGCCTCCAGCCTCCAGCCTCCAGCCTCCAGCCTCCAGCCTCCAGCCTCCAGCCTCCGCTACCGCCAGTTGAGGTGACCGCGCACAATGGCGGCGTGACGACGTGCGTCCTCATCCGCAACCCCGCTTCGCGCCGCAGCCTCGATGAGATGCGTCTCGCGCGGGCCGTCGCGATCGCGCGCGAAGCTGGTTGGAACATCACGGCGACGGCGACTGATCGCGAAGGGCACGCCACCGAGATCGCGCGCGACGCGGCCGCTCGCGGCATCGACGTCGTCATCGTCAATGGCGGCGATGGCTCGATCAATGAGGTGATCAACGGAATCGCCAACACGCCGACCGCGCTCGCCGTGCTGCCCGGCGGCACGGCGAACGTCTGGGCCAAAGAGACCGGCATGCAGCAGGATTGCGTCGGCGCGATGCGCGACATCATTGGCGGCGTCCGCCGGCGTGTCGACCTCGGCATGGCCGGCGAGCGCTACTTCTTGCTGATGGCCGGCGTCGGGTTCGACGCGCTCGTCGTGCCGAGCATCAGCGTGCGCATGAAGCGCCGCTTCGGTGCCGCGGCGTACGTGATCACGGGGATCCGCGCCATCTTCCGCACGCAGGCATGGCACGTGCGGATGCGGCTCGATGAGGCGACCTTGGACGTCCCCTTGTACTGGATGATCGTCGGCAACACCTGCTCGTACGGCGGCATCGCGAACATCCTGTACCAGGCGGTGGCGGATGATGGCGTGCTGGACGTCGGGATCATGCAGCGCGGCGGCGCGCGGCGCGTCGTCGTCGACGGCATCCGCGTGCTCCGCAAGCAGCATCGACTCGCGCCTAGCCTGGTGCCCGGCGCGAACGTCCAGTATCTCCGGGCAGGCGCGATCGAGGTCGCAACGCCTGGCCTGCCGGTGCAGATCGACGGAGAGCGCGCCGGCGTGACGCCGATGCGATTCGCGATCGCGCCGCTCGCCCTCACGGTGATCGTGCCGGCGGGCGTGCGCACGCCGCTGTTTGGTCGCAGCGACGGCGAGTGAGGGGCGCGAGGCGGGATGCGGGACAATGCTCGGCGTGAGCGGGATCACTGGGATTCGCGGCAGGAAGCGGCAGAATCGAACGACCCTGGCCCTCGGAGCGCCGGCGATGCTTCGTGGGCAGCTCGGGTAGTGAAAGAGGCTGGAGGCAGATCCAGCCTCCAGCCTCTATCTTCCAGCTTCGCTCCGAGGCGCAAACACCAAGGTACGACGCCACCGTTGTTGCGGCGCCACCGGCGCTAGACCGGCGTGACCTCGCGGCGCTCGCTGCGGTTCAGGGGGATGCTCTTGACGACGTCGTGCGGATACTCGAGGCCGCGCTCAAGCTTGTGAACGCGGGTGCTGGTGAGCGAGAAGGCGTCGACGATCTTGTCGATCGCGGGCATCTCGTCGAACCCCTTACAGGAGAAAATATCGACCCACACCTGTCCGTGTTCCGGGAACGTGTGGACGGCGATGTGGCTTTCGGCGATGAGCACGAAGCCCGACACCCCCCAGTCCTCCGCCTTCACGCCGTTGTACTCAAAGACGTGCGGCTCCGAGATCTTCGTCATCCCGATTTCGTCCGGGTAGCGGTCGAGGAGAGTGCGGACAAGCTCCAAACTTGAGAGCTGAGCGAAGTTGCCGCCGAATCCGTCGATCGTTATGTGCATTCTCTGATCCCTTCTACTCCGTGGAGACGGAGCGGAATGCCCGGGCGAAACCCGGTAGCTACGAAAAGCCCGTGTGACCGAAGTGCGTCTGTTTATGGCTGCTCATACTCTCCTCTTCATTCGCTTGACAACGCAAAAGGCCCCCGGCAGAACCCGCCAATTGCGGATGCTGCCAGCCAGGCCCTGGGTCATCTCTCCGTGAGCGCTGTGGCCAACTGTTATGTACGCGGTCCCGTAGAACACGCAGAGATCATGGTAGCGAAGCGCCGGTCTCTTAGCAATCCGTCTCGGATCAATTGTCCCTTTATGTCCAGGCGCAGCGGGGGCGCCCCCCCGACGGCCGCGTCGCGGCGTGCGTGGTGTGTCCTCGCCTCACGCTCCGAGTATCCTGCTATGGAACGGAGAGCTGATGACCAACTGGCGCGCCAAAGAGGAGCAGTACTTCATGCACCCGGGCAAGCGGATGGACCTGATGGCCGTCCGCGGTGAGGGGTCGCATCTCTGGGACGAAGACGGCCGCGAATATCTCGACTTCTTTGGCGGCCCGGCGACGGTCAGCCTCGGCCACGCACATCCAATCATCGTCGATGCGCTCACTGATCAGGCACGCACGTTGGTGCACGTGTCGAACCAGTTCTATTCCATTCCCCAGGTGCAACTCGCGGAGTTGCTGATCGAGAATTCGTGCTTCGACCGCGTGTTCTTCATGAACAGCGGCGCAGAGGCAAACGAAGGGGCGCTGAAGCTCGCCCGAAAGTGGGGCAAGGAGCATAAGGACGGCGCGTACGAGGTGATTTCGGCCGTCGACGCGTTCCACGGGCGAACGCTGCAGACCGTCACGGCCGGCGGCACCGAGCGCTACAGTGCGCCGTTCGGGCCGCTGCCCGAGGGCTTCCTGCATGTGCCGTTCAACGACATCGACGCGATCAAGCGCGCGACGACGGCAAAGACCGCGGCGATCTTTCTCGAACCGATCCAGGGCGAGGGCGGCGTCAACGTGCCGGACGACGGCTACTTCGCGGATGTGCGCGCGTGGTGCGACGACAACAACATCCTGCTCATTTTCGATGAGGTGCAGACGGGCTGCGGTCGCGTCGGCACGCTGTTCGCGTATGAACTGTTCGGCGTCGAGCCGGACATCATGACGCTCGGTAAGGGCATCGGCGGCGGCGTGCCGCTCTCGGCGTTCCTCGCGAAGGAACACGCGGCGGTGTTCACGCTCGGCGATCATGGCACGACGTTCGGCGGCGAGCCGCTGACGACGCGCGTCGGGTACGAAGTGATGCGCTACATCATTGATAACGACATCCCCGGCCAGGTGGCCAAGAAGGGGGAACTCGTCGAGCGCCGTCTGCACTCGCTGCAGGATCGGTGCGCGAACGTGGTCGGCGTCCGCGGCAAGGGGCTGATGTGGGCCGTGCAGTTCAGCAACGACGCCGGCGAGCGCATCACAAGAGCCGCGCTCGCGAACGGCCTCATCGTCAACAACGTGCGCCCGAACGCCGTCCGCCTCGTGCCGCCGTTAACGATCACCGAGGAGGAACTCGAGCAGGGCATGGCGATCCTCGAGCACGTGATCGAGCAGGACGCCGTCGTCATGAACGCGTCAAAGTAAGCGCGACCAGTTTCTCGCGGCAGCGGCCGTGGTTCTTCGCCGCGGGCTCTCGGCCCCGAATACCGGTCCGGAGCAAGACCGCCGCTAGCAGGCGTCGTTCGTTACGCTCATCGTGGGAGTGGATGGGTCCCGGTGGGTCTCGCGGTCTTCAACACCGTTGCGATGGCGCCTTCGCGTCGTCGGGAGGGTTCGACTCCCTCGCACTCCCGCCATGCACGGCGAACCTACACATGCCCGACTATGGACTGTGTCCGCCGGTGAGGATGTTGTTCGCTACACGCGGCTGCGCCGATTCGCATCAACCGCGGGTTCGTCGTGACGGGCAAAGCTTGGACCCTTAATCCGACTGCGGAGCGTAGTATTATCCCTCCGCGAGGTCGGGTGGAGCGGCAACTGTGACCCAGCAATACGCGGCAGAGATCTCTGACATCGACCGAGAACGACAGCGGTTGCGGCGGTTGTTGCGCTCGAAGGACCCGAGGGTGCTCAAACTGCGGCGGCCCAACGGTGCATGGTCGATCGTCGAAAACGTGCGGCACCTGCTCTTCGCTGAGCAGTTACACCTCGGCGGCTTCTTGCCGGGCGGGTTCAAGTGGAGCCCGATCGGCATGACAGGCATGACGGCGAAGAAGTGCGCCGACGTAGGCATGAAGGCTACGAATCAAGTCGACGAGGTATTCGCGGAATGGGAACAAGTTCACAAACCGATTCGGGCCGCGATGAAATCGGCGGCAGGCGCCCGCGCCGAAAAGGCGCTATGGCGCAATCACCGACACCTTAGGATTCACATCCAAGTCATTGAGCGGTTATTACGCGATGCCGACGGTCGAAATTCCTCTGTTCTCCGTTGATGACGACCGTGTTTTAGTCGGGCGTTCCCGATCGGAAATTCGGCGCATCGGCCACTCAACCTTTCACGGATGGTCGTGCGGCGCCACCCGACGATTGCGTCATCGTGTGGCGAGCGAGGTGATAGGCTAGGTGTCGTGGCGGCACCTGTTCGCCGAAGCGAGCGACAGAGACGATCGCGGCCCGCGCAAGAAAACGACTCCGCCGCCGGGGGTGGTGGAGTTCGCCTCGGAGCGATGGGCTTCGCCATGTACCGCTGGCAGATCGCTGGTCGGAGCTCCCGAAGGCATGGCTGACCGACTGCGATGTTTGCCGGGCGGGCGAGCGGGTGGCTGTCAGTCCCAGAAGTCGAGGACGGTGCGCATCGCCTTCTCGAAGTCCTCATCCGACATTTGCTTGTGGAGCCCACCGATCGTCTGGGCGTCCTGACCGACCAGGTAGCGGCGCTTGGGAGCCTCGGACTTCGCTGACTCGACGATGACGTCCGCGACTCTCTGCGCGCTCTCGCGCTGGTCGGCGCCGGGTAATTTCGACGACGATGCGTTGAACTTCTGCTCCAGCGACGCGTAGGGTGAGCCCTCGCCGAAGCGACGCGCAAGAATTCGGTTGGCGCCGAACTCCGTCTCGAAGCCACCGGGCTCGACAAGCACAACGCGCACGCCGAACGGATGGAGCTCAAAGTACAGCGAGTCGCTCAACGCTTCAACGGCGTGCTTGCTCGCGGAGTAGACGCCGCCAAACGGCGCTGAGACCTTGCCGGCGATGGAACTGACGTTGACGATCGTGCCGCTCTTCTGCGTGCGCATGTGCGAGGCGACAGCGCGCGTCGTGCGGATCACGCCGAGGACGTTTGTCTCCAAGACGGCGAGGATCTCGTCGTCATCGCACTCCTCGATCGGGCCGTGGATACCGATGCCGGCATTGTTGACGAGCACATCGATCCGGCCAGCCTGCTTCATGACACTCGCGACTGCGGACTCGACCGACGACGGATCGGCGACGTCGAGCGCGATCACGTTCGCCTTGAGACCGGCGGCCTTGGCTTCGCTGAGCAAGGACTCGCCCTTTGCGATGTTCCGCATCGAGGCGAAGACCTCGTCGCCACGGCGCGCGAATTCGAGCGCTGCGAGCTTTCCGAAGCCCGTACTTGAACCTGTGATCAGGACGACCGCCATGCCGCTGCTCCTTACTTGAATCGAGTGTGTGGATACCCAAACGTACCGCCCGCGCCAAGACCGCGCTATGGCGCTGTGTGGATCCCGATCGGCCCGAAGCACTTGCGCCTCCGGAACCGGCCGCTCAAGATTGCGATGCTTACGGGCACGGCCCCAGCCGTGCGGCGGCGATGCCGAGGTCGGCGGCGTTCACCGCGCCGTCCTTGTTGACGTCGAAGTCCAGCACATAGCTCGAGCCCGTAGCGGGACCGAACGCGCTCGCGATGATC
>JBBSDV010000180.1:0-6120 GCA_038240335.1 Dehalococcoidia bacterium | reverse complement strand
TCCGCCACAACAGGATCGCGATGACGAGGCCAACGACGACCGGCGGTAGCCCCATGCCCGTGTTGACGAGCGTCAGAGCGACAAATCGGCCGCGGAACTGCCGGAACGCGAGCGTGGCCCCGAGGCCGATACCGAGAATCAGGCTGAGCGCCGTGGCAACGCCGGAGACGTAGACGGAGCGGAGGGCGATCTCGTACACGTCGCCGTCGTTGTGGAGCAGGAGACGGAACGCTTCTTTGAGCCCGCTGCCGATGAGATCCATGTCGGCCTATCCCGTCGGCTCTGCGCTGCCGGCGTCCGGGAAGAATAACGGTTCGCTGAACTTGTCGACGCCGAACTGACCGATGAACTTCTGCGTGTCCGGCCGCGTGATCCACGCCGCGAAGGCGCGCGCGCCGATGGCGTTGACCTTGTCGTGCTTGTCCGGATTGACGACGATCACGTGGTAGACGTTGAGCAGCTTCTTATCGCCCTGAAAGAGGATATCGAGGTCGAGGTTCGCCTTCTGCGCGAGATAGGTGCCTCGGTCGCTAATCGTGTAGCCCGCCTTCTGGCTCGCGATCTGCAGCGTCGCGCCCATGCCCTGGCCAGACTCCTCGTACCAGCTCTGGCCCTTCGGCGTCACGTTGATGCCCTTCCAAAGCTTCAGTTCGAGGGCGTTTGTGCCTGAATCATCGCCGCGGCTGATGAACTTCGCGCTCTTCGTGGCGATCGCCTGCATCGCGTCGTTAGTGTTTCCTGCCGCCTTCACGCCGGCGGGATCGGCCGCCGGCCCGACGATGATGAAGTCGTTGTGCATGACGAGCGTGCGCTCGACGCCGTCGCCTGCATCGACCATCTTTTTCTCGGCGTCGGGCGAGTGCACGAGGACGACGTCGGCGTCGCCGCGCGATGCCTGGGCGATCGCCTGACCCGAGCCGACAGCGACGGTCTGAACCGAATAGCCCGTCTCGGCCTCGAACTTCGGCACCAGTGCATCAAGCAGGCCGCTGTCCTGCGTGCTCGTCGTGGTCGCGACGATCAATGTCCCGCTCGCCTTGGTCGGCACGATCGGCGGATCGATCGTTGCGCTTGCCGCCGCGGTCGGGTTCGCGCTATTAGCGGGGGTCTTCGTCGTGTTGTTGTCGTTGCTCCCGCACGCCGCGAGCAGCGCCACAGCGCCGACGAGCGCAATCAGCATCGACGCTCGCGTGCTTCGCGCCCGACGGAGGTGTGTCTGCCCGAATCGAATCACCGAGATCTCCTCGCTCAACGCATCGATATGCCGTGCCGAGCATATCGCGGCGACTCGCGAAGGGCTAGAGCAGGTGACGAAGAACTGCTTGTCGGTTCGAGATGCCTGTGTTCAGCCGGTGTTCCTGCTTGAACGCCCCATGATCGAACACGCCACATGCCCGCGCCGGCGCCTTCTCAATAACTTGCAACGGTCGAAAGTCTATCTTCCGCCGCGCGTCAGTTGTTCTCGGGAAACGACTTGCGGAACTCCGCCCGTACTGCCTGCTCCGCCGCGGCGTGGAAGCGGTCGTACATGTCGACGTACCGGCGGCCGTCCGCCGTCAGGCGCGATCCGCCGCCGCCGGCGCCGCCGGCCGCACTCTCGACGAGCCGCACGCCGAGGTTCGTCTCGATCTCCTTGAGCTTGCCCCAGGCGCGGCGATACGAGAGCTGCATCGCGGCTGCCGCATCGGCGAGCGACCCCGTCTCGTCGATCAGGCGTAGCAGCCGTACGCGATAGGCGCTCAGCACGAGCTTACCGCCGTCCTCGACCCAAAACTTCGCCCGTGGCTCCATGCGTCCAGCCTACAGATTGGCGCTGTCTCGCGTTACTCGCCGTCCGCCAAATTCCGCGGACGTCTCCACGCCGCAGCCTCTACCACGACTATTCGTCCCCTCGTACGGACAGGTCTTCAGACCGGTACGCGAGCAACGATAACCTCGGTCGGGCGAGCACTAACGCGCCGCCAGCGAGCACGACTGGGCGGATCGCGCACGTTTTCCGTCGGTTGACGGCGGACGTGCCCCAATGGACCGGAAACTTGTGTGTCTCTTATCTCAAGTGCTATATATAAGTGTCGATATATAAAAGAGCAGTTCGCTCAGGCATATCGACAGTCAGGAAGGGGAGGTACCGAGATGGACTTCACCGATTTCACCGCCCTCGAGATGTATCACGCCGTGGAGGCCGAGCACCGCCAGGACCGCGACGAGCGGAAGTGGCGGCGCATCTGGCGGGAGTTCCAGCGCACCGACAAGCTCGGCGCATCGCGGATCACCGCCGCCGACGCACCGGCGAAGCCGGAGCTCCCGCCGGCCGGAAGCCGCCCCGGCTTCTAGCTCGCGAGCACGCTGTCAATCGCCGAAGTGGCGCGCGAGAGTCGAAGCTTCGTCGAACTTCGGCGAACCTAGAGCCCCGCGCCGCGGCTGCGCTGGCGTGAACCGCCGCGAGACTACGTTCGTCCGCGCGCGAACCGCCGCAGCAAACGCGCATCGCGTATCGTGAGCGCGAGGAATCACACATGTCACTCAAGCACGCGCTTCTCGGCTGTCTGACCTGCCGCCCGATGACCGGGTACGAGCTCAAGCAGTTCTTCGACTCCTCGGTCCAGCACTTCTGGAATGCCGAGTTGAGCCAAATCTATCCGACCCTGAAGTGGCTCGAAGAGGCCGCGCTCGTCGAGAGGCACGTCGAGGTCCAGGAGAACCGCCCCAACCGCAAGGTCTACGAGATCACCGACACCGGCCGCGACGAGTTCGCCCGCTGGGCCCGCGCGCCGCAACCGCCGGCCGACCTCCGCGACCCCTTCCTGATCAAGATCTTCTTCGGCACGGAACTACCGGTGGAGGACGTGCTGATCATGCTTCGGCGCCAGATGGAAGAGCAACAAATGGTGCTCGCGTTCTCCGAGACGATCTTGCGAGAGAAGATCCGCGACGGCGTCAAGGAGATGAACTCGACCCGCCACGGACTCTTCTGGACCCTCACACTCGAAATGGCGATCTCCTACCGCCGCGCCTACATCGAGTGGTGTGCGCAGTCGATGCACCTCCTCGAGCAGTCCCTCCTCGGCGACGATCCCTCCGTCGAGCACCCGGTGACGACCCTCTCTGCCCGCGAGGCGGGCCGGCAGGCGGGCTAGCGCGACTCCACGCTGCGCCCAGGCAACCGCGAATAATCATCTTCCTGCGCTATCATGCGCGTACCGGTGCCGGGTGCGCGCCGGCCACGTCCGCGGAGGCGGGCGCACTGCGAATGTTAGATCTCCCCAACGTGGGCCTCGCCCACCTCCCCCTCCTCGAGGGGGCCGCTCTCCCGATACCGATCCCGGTCGCGCTCGTGCTCTTTATCGGCGGACTGCTCGGCTACGCCTTCGTCAACGCGATCGAGATCGCGGTCGTCGCGTCGAGCGCGATCAAGGTGCGCACCGCCGCTGAGGAGGGCCACCGCTCGGCGCGCGCGCTGATGCGGTTGAAGGCCGAGCAGGAACGCTACTTCGGCGTCGTCGTCATTGTCCAGAACGTCTCGGTGTTCCTTGCATCGACCGCCGGCACGGTCGTCGCCGTCGATCTGTTCGGCCAGTGGGGGTTTTTGTTCAGCCTCGTCGTCATCCCGCTCATCGCCGCGGAATTCGGCGAGTACACGCCGAAGGTGCTCGCCGCCCGCACGCCCGAGCGCATCGCCCTCGCCGCGGCGCTGCCGATGGAGATCGTCGTGCGCGTTATGGGCCCGCTGATCACCGCGCTCGCGATCATCCCCAACATGTTCTCCCAGGGCGGGACGCGCCATACCATCACGGAGGCCGAGCTGCGCATGCTTATCGACATCGGTGCCGAGGAGGGCTCGGTCGGCGAGGATGAGGCGGAGATGCTCGACCGCGTCTTTCACTTCCACGATCGGCGCGCCAACGAGATCATGGTGCCGCGCACCGAGGTCGTCTGGCTCGAGAAGGAAGAGACGATCGACGAGTTCTACGAGACGTATCGAGAGTCATCGCATTCGCGTTTCCCGGTGTACGCCGACAGCGTCGATAACGTGGTCGGCGTCATCAACATCAAGGACGTGCTGCGCGCCGTGGCGGAACACCGCCTCCCGGACGACGCACCGATCGCACCGCTGCTCCGCCCGGCCATGTTCGTGCCGGAGACGAAGCTGGCGAGCGCGCTCTTCTGGCAGCTGCAGGAAGAGCGGCAGCAGATGGCGATTGTCGTCGACGAATACGGCGGCGTCGCCGGCGTCGTCACGCTCGAGCTGCTGCTCGAAGAGATGGTCGGCGCCGTCGGCGACGAACTCGGCGAGCAGTCGGAAGAGTACGCTGCGATCGACGAGCACTCAACGCGCGTCGACGGCGGGATGAGCATTTACGACGTCCAGCAGGAACTCGATGTCGAGCTGCCGCAGGGCGACTATGAGACCGTCGCCGGTTTCATCCTCGAGCAGCTCGGCCACATCCCCCGCGAGGGCGAGACGGTACCCCTCGATCGCTATCGCATCACCGTCTCCGAGGTGCGCGGCGTCAAGATAGAATCCGTCGTCATCACGAAGCTCTGATCTGATGATCGATGACTGGTTGCGGGTGCCCTCGAGCCAGTCGTTCAGAGCGAAGCGAAGAATCTTGTTCGGCTAGCGAGCCAGTGGCGACGACGGGCGACCGACAACCGAGCCCAGGGCAGACAGCAACTGGCAAGAAGGAACTCGTCCCTTAGATGAAAACGCAGCGGCTCCGCGTCACATTCGCTCGCGGCGATGAGATGAAATACATCACACACCTCGACCTCATGCGCTACTGGGAGCGCGCCCTTCGGCGTGCCGAACTGCCGGTCGCCTACTCCGAGGGCTTCTCGCCGCACGCCCAGCTATCGCTCGCCGCACCCCTCGCCGTCGGCACGACCGGCGATTCGGAGCTGATGGACGTGTTCATGGCGGAAGCGATCGCGCCGCGCATGTTGATCACGCAACTGACGCCACAGCTCTCGCCCGGCCTGACCATCCGCTCCGTGGCGGAGGTCGGCATGGCGTTGCCCGCGCTGCAGGCAGACGTGCGCTTCGCCGAGTACGAGCTCGACGTGCCTCCCGCGCCTGATGCCGCCGCGCGCGTCGAGCGATTTCTCGCCGCGGCGTCGGTGCCGTGGGAGCACAAGCGCGAGGACGAGGTGCGCTCGTACGACATCCGCGCCTTCGTCGAAGATGTCGCGATCCTGCGCGACGATGCCGATGGTGTGCGACTCCGCATGCGGCTGCAGAACGACAACAAGGGCTCCGGCCGGCCGGAGCAGGTCGTCGCCGCCCTCGGCTTCTCGCCGCCCACGCGTATCCACCGCACGCAGCTCGTGCTTGCGGGCACGTCGCCGTCGCGCGACGCTCGCCGCAAGCATGGCCGGTTCGAGGCCTGATGCGCCTGATCCTCGTGCGGCATGGCGAGACGGATCACAATCGCGGCAACATCACCCTCGGGCGTGCCGATGTGCCGCTCAACGTGCGCGGCATCGCGCAGGCACGCGCGCTCGCGGCATCGTTTGTCCGCGCGCCAGCGGCGATTTACTCGAGTCCCCTCGCGCGCGCCAAGGACACAGCCTCAACGATCGGGCGCGCCACGGGCATCGGCATAACAATTGATGCCACGCTCATTGAGATGAATGTCGGGGAGATGGAGCACCTCTCACGCACGGAGCTGCGCGCGCGCTACCCGGACTTCCTCGCCGCCTGGATCTCGGACGCCGCCCCGGATGCGCGCATGCCCGGCGGCGAGACGCTCCGCGAGGTGCAGGCGCGAGCGTGGCCGGCCGTCGAGCGCATGCGGCTCGCGCATCCTGACGGCGATGTCGTCGCCGTCAGCCACAACTTCGTCATTCTCACCATCATCTGCCGCGCGATCGGCCTGCCGCTCGCGCAGTTCCGCCAGCTCCGTCACGAGGTCGGCGCGCGTTCGACGATCGACCTGAATGCTGGCGGCGCGATTCTTGTGGAACTCAATGCGCGTCCTCAGGGGTAGCGAGGTGCTGTGCTTAACCCGCATGCAGACGCCGGCGTCCGTGAGCGTCTCGCCGTCGTCGTAGGTTCGGATCGACCTCGTTGGCACGAGAAAGAAGGCGGACTCGCCGTCATTTGTTGCGGACTCGATACGC
>JBBSDV010000179.1:0-6180 GCA_038240335.1 Dehalococcoidia bacterium | reverse complement strand
TGGCTGCCCGTCGAGTTCGACGAAGTCGTCGTCACGCGCCGCGCCTATCGCAGCGGTGAGAACGAATACCTGATTAATAACGCCAAAGTTCGTCTCCGCGACGTCGTCGATCTCTTCATGCGCGCGCAGGTCGGCCAGAACAGCTACGCCTTCATGGGGCAGGGCATGGTCGAGCAGGTGCTCAGCCTCCGCCCGGAGGATCGCCGCGCCTTGATCGAAGAAGCGGCGGACGTTCGCCTTTATCGCAACAAGCTCGAGGACGCCCAGACCAAGCTCAAGCAAACGCGCGAGAACATGGATCGCGTGCGCCTGCTGATCCGCGAGATCGAGCCCCGCATCAATCAACTCGAGCGACAGGCGGGGCGTGCGGAGAAGTATCGCGAGCTGACGCGCGAGCTCGCGGCCACGCTGCATGTCTGGTACGCCCATCAGTGGCAAGACCTGAACGACTTGCTTCTCGCCGCGATCACTACGCACGACCAGCGCAGCGAAGAGTTCGAGCGCCTGAAGTCCGACGCGAAGGCCTGCGAGGACGGCCTCGTCCAGCTGCGCGCCGCCATCGCCGAGCGAAAGAACGAGATCCGAAGTCGCGAAGGCAGCCTGCGCAGCCTCGAGGACTACGCCCGCGACCTCGATCGCCGCGTCGTGCTCGACGGCGAGCGCGGCAAGATGCTTGCGGAGCGCGTCGAAGAACTCGCCGCCGAGATCGCGTTGCTCCGCGCCGAGGAAGCTGCACAGGCGCCGCTCGTCGCCGTGGCCGACCAGACGGAGAAAGAGGCGCTCCTCGCCAACCACAAGGACGAACTGGCGCAGCAGCGCGCCCGCCTCTCCGACGTCGAGCGAGAACTGCAGCAGCTGCAACGCTCGACCCTCAAGCATGAGCAGACCGCGTCGCGAGCAGCCGGCGCTGTCGAAGACCTCGCCCGCCGCATGCAGGAAGCCGCCGACAGCATTGCCCGGCTGCGCCGCGAGCGGGATGCTTCGCTCGAAGAACGCCGTAAGGCCCTGAACGACCTCGCCGCCTGGGCGCGTCACTATGCACAGCTCACCCGCGATCTCTCACTCGCCGGCCCGCAGCTCGAGTGGGCAATCGCCGACCGCACGCGCGAGGAGGAGGCGATCGTCCAGCGTCGCCGCGATCAGGCAGCAATGGATGAGGATCTGCGCGTCCTTCGCAGCCAGCTCGAGTCTGTTGCCGTCCGCCTCGAGGTGATGGAGGAGCTCGACGTGCGGCCGCAAGCGCCGGATTCCGGGGTGCGCAGTATCCTCGAAGCCGGCGACGTCATCCCACGCGAGACGGTGGCGCCGGACATCGAACTACGCGGCGTCGTCGGCCTCATCGGCCAGCTGCTGCGCGTACCGCCCGGTCTCGAGAAGGCGATCGAGGCCGCGCTCGCCGAGAACCTGTTCGCCGTCGTAATGGAGCGTGATACCGACGTCCGCGCCGCTGTCGCGCTGCTCCTTGCCGGCGACGCCGGTCGCGCGACGATCTACGCGCTCGACAACTTCCAGGACACCCGCGCCCTCAACTTGATCAAGGAACGCGGCATCATCGGCGTCGCCTGCGGACTCGTGAAGTGCGACTCGAAATATCGCCGATTGATCGACACCCTGCTCGGCCGCACGATCATCGTCGAGGATCTGGCGCTCGCCCACCGCATCGTTCGGCGCGGCCTCGCGAGCGCGGTCGCCACGCTCGATGGCGTGCTGGTTCGCCCCGTCGGCGCGGTAACGGCCGGCACGACGGCCGGTGCGCAGGCGTCGTTCGTCCGCGAACGCGAAGTCGGCGAACTGCCGCTCGAACTTGCTCGCCTGCGTCCGCTGATCGATGAGCGCGAGGCCGCCCTTCGCGAATCCGGACGTGAGCAAGAGGAAGCCCAACGGAGACTGACAGAGCTCTCGGCGAACATTGAGTTGCTGCGCGAAAAGAAGAACGCGATCGGCGCGCAGCTCGGCGCGGCGAAAGCCGGACTGGCCGCGTTCCGGTCACAGCTCGGTGCCTTGGCGCGTAACGATCAGCAGCGCGAAGAGCAGTTGGCGAAGCTTCAGTCTCAGCGCGAGCGCGCTGAAACGGATCGCGCGGCGCGTGAATCCGAAGGGCGCGACGCGGCGGCCGCCGAACGGCAGGAGCGCGACGCGATGGTGATGCTCGAAAGCGAGCGCGCGAAGCTCTCCGGCATCGTCTCCGAGCGCGCCGCCGATGTCGCGCATCTCGATGGCGAGATGCGGTCCGAGCGTACCTCGAGTGAAGGCGAGCGCGTCGCACGGGAGCGGCTCGCCCGGCAGATCACCCAGAAGTCGGAGCAGGCCGAGCGTGCCGCCGCCGAGTCGCAGACTGTCGCCGTTCGCCGCGCCGCCGCCGAGCGCGAACGCGCGGCAAAAACCACCGAGGTGCAATCTCTTGCTGCGGAGCTCGCACCCGCCCGGCAAGAGCTGTCGCAGCTTGAATCGCGAGAACGCTCCATGACCGGTGAGCTCGCCCAGTCGAACGCGAAGCTCCATGGCGCCGAACGCGCGCTCATCGACGCCGAGAACGACATGCGCGTCCGCCGCGACGAGCTCGAAGTACTGCGCCAGAATCTCGAGACGGAAGGATTCGTCGCGACCGCCGACGGCGAGATCGAACGGCTCGCCGAGCCGGAACGCGAACTCGCGACGGATCCGGACGAGCGGCCTCCCGAGGAGGCGTACGTCTCCTCGAACGGCGACTTGCCCGCATGGCTGCGCAGCGATGACGGCGACGCCGACGCGGGCGCCAATCTGCCGCCGATCCACGGCGGCGCGACGATCAACCCGCTCGAGGTGCGCGACCACATCGCTGAGCTGCGCGGCCAGATCCGCGGCCTCGGCCCGATCAACGAAGAGGCCGCCGTCGAGTACGCCGATAGCCGCGAGCGTTTCGACTTCCTCTCGACGCAGACCCGCGACCTGCAGCAGGCCGAGGAGCAGCTCCAGGCCGCCATCACCGAGCTCGAAGACGTCATGCGCGACCGGTTCCGCGCGACGTTCAAGCTCGTCAACCGCGAATTCGAGCGCTACTTCAGCGCCTTCTTCCGCGGCGGTACCGCCCGCCTCGAGCTCGGCGAGCCCGACGAGTACGGTCTCCCCGGCATCGAGATCATCGCCCAGCCGCCGGGCAAGAAGCTGGGTTCGCTCGCCCTGCTCTCCGGCGGCGAGCGATCGCTGACGGCCGTGGCGCTGCTCTTCGCGCTACTCCAGGCGAACCCATCGCCGATCTGCGTCCTCGACGAGGTCGATGCCGCGCTCGACGAGGCGAACGTCGGTCGCTTCGTCGAGGAGTTGCGCGCCCTCTCGGAGCGGACCCAGTTCATCATCATCACCCACAACCGCCGCACCATCGAGACCGCCGACACGATCTACGGCGTCTCCATGGGTGCCGACAACGTCTCCCGCATCCTCAGCCTCAAGCTCGAGGATGTGCCGGAAAGCGAGAACTAGCGTGGTGCTTCCAAATCCTCGCTACCAAGAACTCCGATCCGGCTAGACAGAAGACGAGCGGGTGCGTAAGTCGACCCTCGACAAGCGGGAGCGCAGTGCACTGTGCCGGTTGCCTTCATGCGGGCGTGCAGAGAGCGCAGCGCCCTCTGCCGGGGGGGTCTGGGGGGTGTCCCCCAGGAACTTACTTTTCTTCTCAAAATGCATCCGGGTACGCGCAAGCGGACACGGCGAACCGCCGACCATGTCGGGATCTGCCGCGATGCCGGTGCGACGAGTCCAGGCTTTCGCGTAGGGCAGAGCGCGCAGCGCCCTCTGCCGGGGGTCTGGGGGTGTCCCCAGGCACTTACTCCTTCTCAAAAACGCGAACCGCCGACCAAGTAGGGTCTGCCGCAATGCGCGGCCGGCGAGGCTGCGCTTCCGTGGAGCACAAAGACCGCGACGTCCCTGTGCCGGCTACATTCAAACTGGAGTGCACCCTCGTTCCCTTTCGATGCCAAGCGGGAGTGCAAGAGAGCGCAGCGCCCTCTGCCGGGGGGTCTGGGGGGTGTCCCCCCAGGAATACACCTCCTTCTCCAAATATCTGTATCCGGGTACGCGCGAGCGGACACGGCGAGCCCCCGACCAAGTCGGAATGAAGCACTGATCGGGGTGCCAACGAACGGCGCACCCGCACTTCGTCTCGTCGCGCATTTCACCCTTCCCGCCCGAACCGCTAGAATGCCGCGAACGAGGAGGTTCCCGCCCTGGTACGCATCTTCAAGCGCACGCAACAGACCGACGAGAAGACCGAGCAGGCTCTTGAGAAGACCCGCAAGGGCTGGTTCACCAACATCTCCGGCCTCTTCGATCGCGCCAAGATCGACGACGAGATCTGGGACGAGCTTGAAGAGCTGCTGATCGGCGCCGACACCGGCGTCGCGACGACCAGCCGCATCCTCGCCGACATCCAGCTGCGCGTCGAGAAGGAGCGAATCAAGGATCCCGCCGACGTCAAGGAGCTGCTCAAGGACGAGCTCTTCGACATTCTCCAGATCGGCCGCGAGAAGGGCCGCATCTGGGGCGACGAAGAATCGCCACCGCCGGATCGGCCTGCCGTCATCCTCATCGTCGGCGTCAACGGCACAGGCAAGACGACGAGCGTCGCCAAGCTCGCGCAGGCCTACCGGGAGGACGGCGAGAGCGTCGTCGTAGCCGCCGCCGATACCTTCCGCGCCGCCGCCATCGAGCAGCTCAAGAGCTGGGGCGAGGTCGTCGGCGCCGATGTCATCGCCCACAAGCAGGGCGCCGACCCCGGCGCCGTCGTCTTCGACGCGATGAGCGCCGCCGAGAGCCGCAAGGCCGACGTGCTGCTCATCGACACCGCCGGCCGCCTCCACACGAAGTTCAATCTCATGGAAGAGCTCGGCAAGATCGTCCGCGTGATTGCCCGCAAGCTGCCGGAAGGCGCCGACGAGGTGATGCTCGTCCTCGACGCGACCACCGGCCAGAACGCGCTGGTGCAGGCGAAAGCCTTCGCCGAGGTCGTGCCGATTACGGCGCTCTGCCTGACGAAGCTCGACGGCACGTCCAAAGGCGGCATCGTCTTTGCCGTGTCGGACCAGCTCGGTATTCCCGTCAGGTTCATCGGCACTGGTGAAAAACCGGAGGATCTGACGCCGTTCGATGCGGAAGAGTTCGTCGATGCCCTGTTCGACTGATGGAATAGTGGTTCCATCGATTGCGAGCGGCGAAGAAACCGGGTCAGATCTTCCATCGTAGATGTGTAAGACGCGCCCGTTCGGGCGCGTTCAAGCTAGGTACTGAATGAGCGAAGCGTTCCGGTGGTGGCTCATCCTGCTGGTCGTCGGCATCCTCTTGCTGCCACTCTGCCTCGCCATGTTCCGCCGCCTGCCTGATCGCGGCTACGCGCTCTCGAAGCCCTTCGCCCTCGTCTTCCTCGGCTTCACCTTCTGGCTCCTCAACAGCATTCACCTCGCGCCGAACTCTGTCCGCGGCACCCTCGGCGCACTCGCGATTCTCGCCGTCATCTCGGCGATCTTCGCCTACCGCGAGCGTGATGCGCTGGTCGATTGGGTGCGCGATCACTGGCAATACATCGTCGGCGTCGAGGTGCTGTTTCTCGTCGTCTTCATGACAGCGGTCTGGCTGCGCGCGCTCGTCGGCCAGATCCAGGGCACCGAGCAGCCGATGGACCTGATGTTCCTCAACGCCGTCCGGCACGCGGAACATTTCCCGCCGAAAGACCCGTGGCTTGCCGGCCATACCGTCGCCTACTACTACTTCGGATACCTGCTCGTCGACACCGTCGGCCGCTTCGCCGCCGTTGCGCCTGACGTCGAATACAACATCGGTCTCGCGATGATCGCGACGATGGCCTTCGTCGGCGCCGCCGGTCTCGTCTATAACCTCGTGCAGATGCGCGAAGCGACCGAACCGCAACGCGAGCCCGTCGCACGCCACCCGGTCGCCGCGAAGCCGCAACGCTCCCGTCGTACGGCGGAGGCCGCAGTCGCTCCAGTTGCAGCGGCCGCCGGAGCTGTCGTCGCGCCCGCGTCGCCGCCGATCCGCCAGCCGGTAGCCGCGCAGCCCGACCACAATCTCAACCCTCCGCAGGCAGCGGCGTTTAACTGGAAGCCGCCGGTCTTCGGCATCGCAGCGGGCCTGATGCTCATTATCATGGGCAACCTCGTCTGGGTATTTCAGTTCGCATCCGCGTACGGC
>JBBSDV010000178.1:0-6192 GCA_038240335.1 Dehalococcoidia bacterium | reverse complement strand
CTTCTCTGGGAGACGGAGAACGAGGGCATGGCGATCGCCGCTGAGCGCCACTACGCGCTGCTCGACACGATCATTGCGGCACACGGCGGCGTCCGCCCCGTCGAACAGGGCGAAGGAGACAGCATCGTCGCTGCGTTCGTGAAGGCGTCCGACGCGCTTGCCGCGGCGGTCGACATCCAGCTCGCGTTCGGCGCTGAGGCGTGGCCCCTTGAGCGGCCGCTCCGCGTGCGGATCGCGGTGCACACGGGCGAAGCGCAGCTGCGCAACGAAGGCAACTACTTCGGCCCGACGATCATCCGCTGCGCTCGCCTCCGATCAGTTGCGCACGGTGGCCAGACCGTGATCTCAGGTGCGACCCGCGACGTGATCACGGACCGACTCGTCGAGCCCGTCACGCTGCGGGATCTGGGCGCACATCGGCTGAAGGATCTCGGTCGCCCGGAACACGTCTGGCAGATGTGCCACCCTGGGCTTCCGAGCGACTTCCCCGCGTTGCGGTCGCTAAACGTCCTTGCCAATAACCTTCCAGCCGAGCTCACGACGTTCGTCGGCCGCGACACCGAGCTCGCTGAGCTGCAGGTGCTGCTGTCGACGCGACGCCTCGTGACGCTCGTCGGCGCTGGTGGCTGCGGCAAAACGCGCCTCGCTCTCCACGCCGCGGCCGATGCCATCGATGAACACGCGAACGGCGTCTGGTGGATCGAGCTCGCGTCAATCGCCCACGCGGATCTCGTCCCGACCGCAGTCGCGACCGTGCTTGGTTTCCGCGAGGAAGCCGGCAAGACACTCACCGAGACACTCGCCGATCAGCTCGCCGATCAGGACATCCTCATCGTTCTCGACAACTGCGAGCACGTCCTCGACGCCTGCGCGCACCTCTCGGAGACGCTACTCACGTCGGCTCCCAACCTCCGCATCCTCGCGACCAGCCGCGAGGCCGTCGGCGTCGCCGGCGAGACCGCCTGGCACGTCCCGTCGCTCGACGCCGAAAAGGCCGCGCAGTTGTTCGTCGAGCGCGCGACGTTGGTGCGGCCCAACTTCGCGCCCAACACCGACGATCTATCGATCGTCTCTCGCATCTGCGACCGCCTCGACGGCATCCCGCTCGCTATCGAGCTCGCCGCCGCGTGGACACGCATGATGCAGCTCGGCCAGATCGCCGCCGCGCTGGACGATCGCTTTCGCTTGCTCACGGGCGGCAGCCGCACGGCCGTCCCGCGCCAGCGTACGCTCGAGTCCTCCGTGGCCTGGAGCCATGATCTGCTCGAGGATCGCGAGCGCATGCTCCTGCGACGGCTTTCGGTCTTCGCGGGGGGCTTCACACTCGATGCTGCCGAATCCGTTTGTTCCGATGATCGGCTTGACCGTTACGCCGTGCTCGATCTTCTGTCCCGTCTCGCCGATAAGTCGCTCGTGCAGGTGAGCCACGAGGAACGCGAGGCGCAATACAGCCTGCTCGAAACCATTCGCTATTTCGCTCGCGAGCGGCTTGTCGAGGCCGGCGAGAGCGATTCGACACGACAACGGCATCTGGTTTGCTTCCTGGAACTGGCCGAGCGAGCCGCGCCCGAGATCGCGGGTAGCGACGGGCCCGAATGGCTGGCGCGCCTGGAGCGGGAACACGACAACCTGCGTGCAACGCTCGAGTGGGCGGAAGCGGAGCACGAGGACGAGATGCTGCTCAGGCTATGCGGCGCGCTCACGCTGTTCTGGGAACTGCGCGGTCATCTATCCGAAGGGGGGCGGTGGTTCGCGCGAGCGCTTGCTTCGGATGGTGCCCCGTCCGCCGTTCGGGCGCGAGCACTCTGGGGCGCTGCGCACGTCGCCCTGTATGGCGACGACTTTGAGACGATGATGCGCCGCGTGCCCGAGGCCTTGGCGATGGCGGAGTCCGTCGGCGATCGCTGGACGCAGGCACGGGCAAATAACACACTCGGATACGGCCAGACCGTGTCCGATCCGACTGCGGCTCGGCTGGCGCTGGAACAAAGCATCAAACTCGGCCGCGAGATCGGCGACGATTGGGCAGTCGCCGATGGCCTGAAGCGTCGCTGCGCTATTGCGCGGAAGTGGGCGATCCCGTGACCGCCGGCATCGCGATCGCGCTACTCGGGGCGGGTGAGGGGCTCTCGGGAGACTACGACGCTGGCGCGGAGCGACTGGCGACGCTCTTGCGCACTGCGGGCGCTTCCGGGGGAAGCGTGGCCGTGCCGCAAGCGTTAATCCAACTTGCCACGCTGACGTTCGGTTGTGGCGACGTCGCCGGTGCACGCGAGCTGATCCTGCCATTGGTCGCGGAGTCACGCGCACTGGGACTGATGGCGTATCTACCCTGGACGCTTTGCATTGTGGGGAGCTGCGAACTTGCATTGGGCCGTCTCGCCGAAGCGCGAATAGCGCTCGAGGAAGCGCGCGCCGTTGCAACGACATTCGGGAATCCGTGGACTTCCGCGCTCGCGATCCACCGACTCGGCGACGTAACGGCTCAGGAAGGCGACACCGGCGCAGCAGAGGATCTGTACCACGAAGCGCTCGCCAGCAGGCACAAGTGTGGATTCTCGCCGGACATCGCTGAATCGCTCGACGCGCTGGCATCAATCGCTGCGAGGCAAGAGAGTTCGCTCGAGGCAGCGCGGCTCTACGCCGCGGCGGGCACCCTCCGCCGCTCGCTGGGACTCGTGCGCTTCCCGGTCGCGCAGCGAGAGTACGAAGAGCAGATCAGCCAGATACGCCGCCACGGCGGCGATGCGGCCTGCGACGCTGCGTGCGCGGAGGGTGCCGCATTAACGGTCGACGACGCCGTGGCCTATGCGTCGAGAGCCCGTGGCGCGCGCAAGCGGCCGTCGGTCGGCTGGGACAGCCTGACGCCGACGGAACAGCGGGTCGTCACGCTGGCGGCGGCGGGCCTCACGAATCCCCAGATCGGTGAGAAACTCTTTGTGTCGCGCGGCACCGTGAAGGTGCATCTCGCGCACATCTTCACGAAGCTCGGCGTGTCTACCCGCTCCGAACTCGCCGCGGAGGCGACCAGGCGCCGTCGGAACGAGGGCGCGCCGAGAGACTAGAGATGTCGATACGACGTCATGGCCATCACGATGGGTTGATCGTGACGCGTCCGGCCCGAGGCGCGTTCACGGCGTCATGTCATCAAGGACCTCAACAAATGCCGGCGACGGTCAATACGAACGGCGAGGCTCGCGATGAGCGATCCTCGCCTTTGTGATCGCGGGTGAAGCACTGTGCGTCTTGACGCCCGAAACGGGAGCCCCGCGAACGACTACTTGAGCGCCTTGAAGTCGTCGAGGTGCGCGCCGACGTCGATGTAGAGGTCGGCGACCGCCTTGAGCTCGGCGGACGCTGCTTCGCCAAACGCCACGATCTCGACACGGACGCCGCGGCTGGCGATCAGTTCTACGAGGCGGCGGAAGTCGCCATCGCCCGACATCAGCACGACGACGTCGAGGCGATCCGACATCGTCAGGATGTCGATGGCGAGCTCGATATCGAAGTTGGCCTTCATCGAGCCGTCGGCGAAGCGCTTGAGCGGCTTCGTGACGATGCGATATGGGTGACCGATGAAGTGATGCACGAAGCGCTGGCTCTCGAGCTTCATCAAAGGGTCGTCGCTAATTGGCGCGTACGCACTGGCGCGGACGAGCTCGCGGCCGCGCGTGAAGTACTCGAGCACACGGCCGAAGTCGAGTGGCACATTGCGGCGCTCGGCGGCGTAGATGAGATTGGGGACGTCGACGAAGATGCCGACGCGGGGATGCGAGGTCACGGCCGGCGGCCGCTCCACCTTTTCCTGCAAGTTGCTCACGGCCGCCTGCAGGGTGCTCAGCGTCGTCGAGACTTCACGGGCGAAATGCTCGAGCACAGCCGATTGGTGCGCGAGCGCCGCTTCGAGGGACAACGGCTCGGCCGGCTCGGCGGTCTCTTCTGGAAGGAATTCTGACTCGCCGGCCGTTGCTCCATTCTTCTTGCGACCGCGGCCGCCGCGGGTACCTCGCCGGCGCTTGGCCGGGGCGGCCGATCCGGTACCGTCATCCTGCGGCGATGATGCGAGCGACGTCGGGGCCGGTGCAGGCTCATCGACTGGCGCGGCGGCGGCTTCGGCCGCCCAATCGCGGCGCGGGGGCCGCGCCGGTGCGCGGCGGATCCGCGTCGCCTTCTTTTTCTCGGGCTCCGGCTCGCCGTTGCCAGCGTCGGGCGGCGAGACCATGCCGACCTCTGCGCTAGCGCCGTTTCGCGGTGTGGCTTCCTTGCTCATCTTGCGTGGTTTTCCAAAAAACTTGACCAATCTTGCTATGCCCCCGTTGCCAGCTCGAGGACGCTGCACCGTGCAGCGACCTGCTTTGCGACTTCGACAAATGCCTGCGCCTGGGGGCTCTCCGGCGCGGCGACGACAACCGGCGTACCGGCGTCGGCGCATCGGCGCGTCTCCGGATCGAGCGGCAGTTCGCCTAAGAACTCGAGGCCGAGATCATCGGCGGCCGAGCGCGCCCCGCCGTGGCCGAAGATCTCGGTGCGCTCGCTGCAGTGCGGGCACGTGAAGTAACTCATGTTCTCGATCACGCCGAAGATGGGCACGTTGAGCTTGTCGAACATGCCGACGGCCTTCGCCGCATCCTCGAGCGCGACATCCTGCGGCGTGCTGACGATGACTGCGCCGGAGATCGGCGCTTCCTGCGACATGCTCATCGAGGCATCGCTGGTGCCCGGCGGCAGGTCGATGAGGAGGTAGTCGAGCTCGCCCCACGCGACATCGTGGAGCAACTGGCGCACGGCCGTACCGATCATCGGCCCGCGCCAGACGACGGGGGTGCCGCGGGGCAGGACGAAGCCGATGGAGCATACCTTGACGCCGAAGCGCTCCTCGATACGCAGCCCGCCGCCGCCTTCCGCCTGCGCGCCCTGGCCGATGCCCATCATCGTCGGGATGTTTGGGCCGGTGATGTCGGCATCGAGCAGGCCGACGGATGCGCCGAGCGATGCGAGCGCGACTGCGAGGTTGGTCGACACGGTCGACTTGCCGACGCCGCCCTTGTTGCTGGCGACGGCGATGATGTGGCGCACGCCCTCGATGGGCTTGCCACCGCTCATCCGGTGCTGCGGTACGTTGGAATCCATGGTGATGTTCGCTGTGCGCACGCCGGGGAGGGCGAGGAGCAGCGCCTGGGCATCCTTCTCGATCGTCTCGCGCACGGGGCAGGCGGGCGTCGTCAGCACGATGCGAACGGAAACGGTATCGCCATCGATCTCGGGCTTTTGGACGAAGCCGAGTGAGACGATGTCGCGGTGCAGGTCCGGGTCCTCGATTGCGCTCAGCGCTTGGAGCACCTGTTGCTCAGTGACGGTCATGGTGGTTGCCTCTGTTCGCGGCGACAACGGCTGTGTCGCACGGAATGACGTAGCGACAGCAAGCCGCACAATCGGCGGGGCCATCTGCTACGCGTATTTCAGCATCGATCAGGCTGGAGAGGAAGGTCTCGTGCCACGCGCATGCGGCATCGATGTGCACGTTCGCGCGATACACACAGGCGAAGTCGCGAAGCTCATATCCGGAGGTGTGCTGGACCCAGTCGACGAAGCCACCGTGCGACCGCAGGATCGCCGCGATCCGATCGGCGCGCGCGACATCGGTAAGCGCGCGCACTTCGGCGCGGTATCGCTCGGCGAGGCGCACAGCTGCCCGCGCGAACAGGCGGCTGCGGCGATCGGCCGGCTTTATGCCGGCGATGTCGGCGATCTCGAGCAGGCCGGCTTCCTCGACCAACAGGGCAAGCATGCGATCGTGGCCATCGGAGACGCTCCGATGGCCTTCGTCGCTGAGACGGTACCGATAATGCGGGCGGCCCGTCGCGCGACGTACCTCCTCGGTGCGCACGAGCGAATCGCGCTCGAGTGCCATGAGGTGCTGGCGAACTGTCATCGGCGCCAGCTGCAGGTTCGATGCAAGCGCATCGACCGTGGCACCGTCGTTTCGCTTCAGCAACGTGAGGATGTCGTGTTTTGTCGAATGCATAGTTTCTCGGCGTGACAACGGCATTGTAACAGTTCGAGGCACGGCGAGACAGTATAATCAGGTAATAGCGGTGGTTTGCGTAAAAACCTAATTCACCTTGACACGTTACAATATCGCGTGCCATACTAGTGCTCCAACCCCCATCAACAAACGTATTACCTTCAAGG
>JBBSDV010000177.1:0-6328 GCA_038240335.1 Dehalococcoidia bacterium | reverse complement strand
GATGAGTCCGACGCACGCCTGGATCTCACGTGCAACGGACCGCACGAGGACGGCCACGAGATTGTGTACGGCCGGTTCCTGAACCTCATCGTGCCCAACGCCGAGATCGGCGATTTCAACTCCACCACCACGCTGTCCGGCACGGCGTTGGTTCAATAGCGAAGCAAGCAGCAGAGGAGCAGAGCATGAGTGTGATCATTTCCAGCATGACGGGGGAGCGGGGGAACCGCTGGTTGATCATCGGCGCCGCGGCGCTGGCGCTGCTTACGGGCGTACTGATCTTCGCCGCGCTTTCGGGGCGCGGTGGCTCGTCGGGGCCGCGAACGGTGGCCGCCGGCAACGCCCGCGTGCTCGTCGCGAATAGCGCGATTCCGGCGGGCACGAGGCTGACGCCGGAGCTCTTTCGCGTCGCCCAGTATGCCGCGGCCGATGTCGTCTCCGACCCGATTGGCGACACGGCCGCCGTCGCGGGGCAGGTGACGCGCGTCGACCTGCTCAAGGGGCAACAGCTCTCGAAAGCGCAGATCGGGCAAGTGGCCGACGACAAGCGCAGCGACCAGCTCGCCTTCAAGATCCCGGCCGGCCAGCGCGCCGTCGCGCTCAAGATCAGCGATACCTCGGCGATCGGCGGGCTGTTCGTCCCGGGCGACCGCGTCGATGTCGTGCTCTCGTTCACCGACAAGACGTCGCCGACGAACGATGCGCAGGTGCAACGTGTCCAGACGCTCTTCCAGAACGTCCTGGTGCTGGCGCGCGCGAAGCAAGAGGTGAAGAGCGTCGTGTCGATCGGCGCTGACGGACAGCCGATCGCGCAGGATCCGACGAAGGCTGATATCGCCCAGCGGCCGGACAAGGTCGATACGGCGACGGCGTCGAACGTGACGCTGGCGCTGGCACCGGAGGATGTGCAGCGATTGATCCTTGCGGAGTCGCAGGGCGAGATTACGCTGACGCTGCGGTCGTTCGGGGAGAACCAGCCGACGAAGATGAATGACCTGACGGCGCCCGTCGCCGGTCGATAGAGCGCGGCGCACGAAGCGGCCGCGAGCTGCGGGACCCACGGAGGAACAGTGGCGAAAACGCCGGAATTGATGATCGTCGACCAGGATGTGCAGACCCGCTTCGAGATGAAGCAGGTGATCAAGGCGGCCGGCCTGACGGCGGGCGGCGAGTCGAGCTACGGCATCGAGGCCGTGACGCTGGCGCGCGAGTCGGCGCCGGACATCATCCTCGTCGGCGCGAACGAGCCGATGGAGCGGCCGCTGCAGACGATCGAGTCGCTGCTGAGCGTGCTGCCAAACACGCCGGTCGTCATCTACTCGCACTCGCGCGACATCGAGAACGCGCGCAAGGCGATGCTCGCCGGCGCGCGCGACTATCTGCCGCGGCCGGTGCGGCCCGACGTGCTGCGTGAGTCGATCTTCAAGACGCTCGAGGCGGAGGACAACCGGCGAATGCGCAAGGCCGGCGAGATCGGCTCGGCACCGACGCAGGCGACGGTGATCACGGTGTTCGGCGCGAAGGGCGGGATTGGCAAGTCGACGATTGCGACGAATGTCGCGGTGGCGCTGGCGCAGCAGCAGTCGGGATCGGTGGCGGTGGTCGACCTCGATAACGGGTTCGGCGACATCACCGGCATGCTCGATGTGAAGCCGGAACGGACGCTCTTCGACATGGCGCGCGACATCGATCGCGTGAACCGCGAGGACCTCTCGCGCTACCTGGTGCGCCACGAAGTCTCGGGGCTCGATGTGCTCAGCGCGCCGACGGTACTGCAGTGGCGGCAGACATCGCCCGAGGACGTGCGCCGCGCGATCGAGATGCTCGCCCGGACGTACGACAAGGTGGTGCTCGACACGTCCGGGACGCTGAGCGAGTTCTCGGAGATCGCCGTCGACCTGGCGACGATCGTGCTATGGGTGACGACGGCGGAGTATGCGAGCGTGCGCGACACGATCGAGGCGATGCGGGCGCTCAAGTCGCTTTCGTATCCGGAAGACCGAATGCGCGTGGTGACCAACGCTGTGTCGCCGGACGACGTCGTACGCGCGGCGGCGGTGCAGGACGCGCTGGGGCGCGAGGTGTTCTGGCAGATCCCGTACGACCGGAAGCTGCGGCAGGGGACGCACCTCGGGCAGCCGATCGTCATTACATCGCCGCAGTCCATCGCCGCGAAGGGCTTCATGGATCTGGCGACGGTGATCGCCGGCGGCAAGGTGGAGCAGGGCCGCAAGAAGACGAGCACACGCCGCTGGTCGGCGGGGCGACAGCCCGCGACGGCGGAGGGGAGTTAGACCATGGCAATCGACACCACGCACGCGGGCCGCAACGGCGTCTCCGACACTATTACACAGCAGGCCGACTTCTCGGATGCCGTGCAGCAGGTGCACATGCGGCTGCTGCAGGACATGGACCTCAACGCGATGGAGCGCATGGACAAGGATCGCGCGAGCGCCGCGATCGAGGGGGCGGCTCGCCAGCTCGTGACGCAGATGTACCCGGCGCTGCTCGGCGACGACCGGGAGCACGTGATCGGCCGCGTGATGCACGAGGCGATCGGCTTCGGGCCGATCGAGCCGCTGCTGGCGGACACGACGATCTCGGAAGTGATGGTGAACGCGCCGGACGAGGTGTACTTCGAGCGCGACGGCATCATCTATCTGGCACCGTATCGGTTCCGCGACACCGCCCACATCATGCGAATCGTCGAGCGGATCATCGCGCCGATTGGCCGCCGTGTCGACGAGTCGTCGCCGTACGTCGACGCGCGGCTGCCCGATGGCTCGCGCGTCAACGTCGTCATCCCGCCGCTCGTTCCAAAGAGCCCGGTGCTGACGATCCGAAAGTTTCGGCCGGACAAGTATCACATCACGGATCTAGTTGCGAACGGCACGATGACGCAGGGGATGGCCGACTTCTTCCGGGCGTGCGTCGGCCAGCGGCTCAACACCGTGATCTCGGGGGGTACAGGCACGGGCAAGACGACGTTGCTCAACTCGATCTCGGAGTTCATCCCGAGCCGCGAGCGCATCGTGACGATCGAGGATCCGATCGAGATGAAGCTGCAGCAGACGCACATCGTTTCGATGGAAGCGCGGGCGCCGAACATCGAGGGCAAGAACGAAGTGACGCAGCGCGACCTCGTGCGCAACGCGCTGCGCATGCGGCCGGACCGGATCATCGTCGGCGAGGTACGCGGCGCTGAGGCGTTCGACATGCTGCAGGCGATGAACACGGGACACGAGGGCTCGCTCACGACGGTCCACGCCAACACGACGCGCGACGCTCTCTCGCGGATCGAGAACATGGTGTTGATGGCAGGCTTCGACCTGCCGGTGCGGGCGATCCGGGAGCAGATCGGCGCGGCGCTGCACCTCGTCGTGCAGCTTGCGCGCTACAGCGACGGCAGGCGCCGCGTCAGTAGCGTCAGCGAGATCACCGGTCTCGAGAGCGGCATCGTGACGATGCAGGAGCTGTACCGCTTCGAGCAGACCGGCGTCAGCTCGACCGGCTCGATCGAGGGCGACCTGCTGCCGACCGGCATTACGCCGACGTTCGCGGAGCGCTTCAAGCGCGCTGGCGTCGACCTCGAAATGGGGCTTCCGGACGGGAGGTGGCGATGATCGCGATCGTCGCATCGTTCTGCGCGGCGGCGACCGTCTTCATGTTCTCGGCGTGGCTGATCCGGGCGCGCGCGATGCATCCTTCGGAGGAACGGCTGCGGGATCTTTCGCCGCGCAAGAATACCGGCGGCGGCAAGATGAACAGCGGCGTGCTGCGGCGCGCGCCGTCCAGCATCCCGGCGATCAGCCGCTGGCTCAGCGCGAGCGGCTATGCGGAGCGCTGGACCGACGATCTCGAGCGCGCGAACGTAAAGCTGCGGTCGGGGGAGTACTTGCTGGTTCGGGGGTTCGCGGGCATCGTCGCTGCGGGTCTCGTCCTGGTGATCGCTCGCAGCAGCATCGCGGTCGTCATCGCCATCCCGGTCTTCCTCTTCGCATACATGGCGCCATCGTATTGGCTACGCTTCCGGACGAAGCGCCGCTTGAGCGAAGTGAACGCGCAGCTCGTCGAGACGGTCTCGCTCGTCGCGAGCGGCCTGCGAGCCGGTTTCGCGTTTGCGCAGAGCATCGACGTCGCGTCGAAGCGGATGGGAGCGCCGATCGCGAACGAACTGAACCGCATGCTGCTCGACGTTAACCTCGGCGCCAGCATGGAAGACGCGCTGCGGGCGATGAACGAACGCATCGGCAGCGACGACGTCGACATGGTGGTAACGGCGATCCTGATCCAGCGCGCGACCGGTGGCAACCTCGCGGAGGTGCTCGAGATCGTCACGGAGACGATGCGCGACCGCTCGCGCATCCAGGGCGAGATCAAGACGCTGACGTCCTCACAGCGGCTCACTGGCTGGATTCTGTCGCTTTGGCCGGCGCTGCTCGGATTAGTGTTTCTCGCGATCAATCCGTCGATGATGTCGTTGCTCTGGACGACCGGAGCGGGCATCGTCCTGCTCGTGATCTGGTTCGTGCTTAATCTACTCGGTCTCCTGACGATCCAGCGGATTCTCAATATCGACATCTAGGAGCGAGTCATGATTCCGCTGATCGCCGTCACTGCTTCATTGTCTGTCTTCCTCTTTGTGCTGTGGTACATGCGCAGCAAGAACGAGGCGGAGGCCCGCATCCGGTCGCTCGGTCGACATCACCAGATCGTCGTCGAGGAACAGTCTGCGTTCTCACGACGCGTCACGTTCCCGCTGATTGATGCGGGCGTGCGCGTGCTGATGGGCGTGCTGCCGACGAGCATGATCTCGCGCGCTCGGCGCTGGCTGACGGTAGCGGGCGACCCGATGACGCTGTCGCAATTCTTCACCATCGTGCTCGTGACGTCGACACTGCTGCCCGTCACGTACCTCGTGCTTGTGTGGGTGGCGACGAGCGGCTCGCCGTCAGCGACGGCTCTGGCTCCGATTCTCCTCATCGCGGCGCTTGGCATCTTCGGGCCCTTCTTCCTGTTGCGGCGCCGGGCAAAGGCGCGCCAAACGAAGATCTGGCGATCGATGCCGAACGCCATCGACCTGCTGACGACGTGTGTCGAAGCCGGCCTCAGTCTCGATTTCGCGCTGCAGCGCGTCGCGGAGCGGTACGAAGGGGCACTGTCGGACGAGATTCATCGCATGCTGCGCGAGGTCGCGCTCGGCAGGACGCGCCGGGACGCGTTGCTCGAGATGGCGGCGCGAGTTGACATCCCGGACTTGATGACGTTCGTGAACTCGATCGTCCAGGCCGAATCTCTCGGCACGAGTATTGGCGGCGTGCTGCGGGTGCAGGCTCGGCAGATGCGGCTTCATCGTCGCCAGCGTGCCGAACAGGTCGCGCGCCAGGCGCCGGTGAAGATGGTGTTCCCACTCGTCCTGTTTCTCCTGCCATCGCTGTTTATCGTGACGATCGGCCCGGTTGTCTTGAACGTGATCGATGCATTCAAGAGTTGAGGTGCGTACCGTGAGCAGAGCGCTCGAGGACCAACGAGCCGCGAGAGTGCCGTCGGACGATCAGCGGGAAGCCGTCGACCCGTATAAGACGCTCCAACTCGACCGGCAGGCGCCGCGCGTCTTGGTTGAAGAGGCGTACTGGCTGCTCGTCGCACGGAACCAGCAGCAGCCGGACAGCGCGTTCGACGTTCTGGGGATCCAAGACTTGAACGATGCGTACGCACTCCTGATGGACCAAGAGCAACGCGACGCGTACGACCTCTTCCTGCCGCCTCGCGAGCCGGACGCACCATCAATAGCAGCGCGGCCGCGAAGCCGCTGGCAGCGCATCCTCCGGAAGCGGCAGAGCGAAACGGTGCGTGAGCGTCCGTATGACTTCTATCGCGTGCTCATGATCGATCGCGAGGCCGACGACGAGATGATCGTGTTGGCGGCGCGTGTATTCCTCACGCACCGCGCTCGGTTGAGTTACGACGTCGATCGCGATTTCATCGAAGAAGCACGGGACACGCTCCTCGAGCCCCAGATGCGGCAGGCGCACGACGCGTTTTTGATCCGGATGGACGAAGCCAAGGCCTCGGGCCACGTGACGATCGCAATGCCCATCGGCGCGGCGGCGAAGCACGGTGTTGCTGGCGCCGTCGAGGCTCCTTCGGGGCCGACGGGTGCGGCGGCCCCGCGCGCGATCGACGCCGCGCCGCCGAAGCGGAGCACTGCGCCTTCGTCGTTCTCGGTACCGCCAATGCCGGCCGTGCCTGAGGTGCCTGAGCACATGGCGAGCAGATCGCACCGGCGAGCGATTCGTCCGAAGACGACGGCGGGCTCCGCAACCGG
>JBBSDV010000176.1:0-6384 GCA_038240335.1 Dehalococcoidia bacterium | reverse complement strand
CGCCGTTCCAGGTGCCAATGCTGCAATCAGCATGGGCCTGCCCGAGTAGGGAGAGAGCTAAGGCCGCCGATGGACCGACGTGTTCGGTCCCGGGACACAAGGCCCAGTCCACACCCGGCGTGGAGCTAGTCGTTCCGGCCGATGGTGTCGCGGCGATGGCGACGTTTGAAACGCCCATCGTTGCCACGATTGCCATGATCAAGCCGAAAAAGACTGCCCCTATGCGGAGTGCATAAGGTACCCGTCTCAAGTTGTTGTTCCTCCAGATCGACACCTGAATCAGGTGCCGTCGAATCGAAATGAACTTCGTCGCCCCGCATCGTAGAGATACGGCGCGAAAAAAAATCTATGTAACGGCGTTCCATCCACTCGCAACCACGTCATCTGCCGATTCAGGGCGAAGACCGCTACCTGCCGGCGCTGAGCGCATTGCGAACAGACTTTGCATCACCGCACGAACTGGGAATGTTCCGTGTGAACGCGCTTTGTGGCTCCCGGATCCGGCGTGCATGCAACTGCACACGGACTCGATAACCCTGTCATACGCGACACGAATGTGCGTCTACCTTCGGTCGAACGTGCACCGGATGTTGGACATCTCTCGCGCCACCACACCAACCGTCATGCGGATAATCGCCTGCCGCGGAATGATTTTGTGTCGAAACGTCGCTCTGCTGTGCGCGGTCTTCGTCCGGAATCTATCGCCGGTCATCAGCTTTTCCACCACACCAACCGTCATGCGGATAATCGCCTGCCGCGGAATGATCGAACGACCTGGACCAGTGACGACGCCTTACTCCCTCACGTGCGGGGATAACCTAAGAGAAATAGTTCTCCTTTGAACTAACGTGATAATGCCACCGCGTTAGGCACGATGCAATACTTCCTTGACGGAAATTTTCGCAATCCGTCTAGAAACGCCGCGGCTGCGCCGGTGCTAAGACCCGCCGTGGGGCTCTGATCGTGGGGGCTCGCGCCGGACCCTTTTACGGCTTCTCGGCCGGCTGGGACCGGCGAATTCGATCGTTCTTATGTCTCTACGGCTGTCCGTTCCGTCTACTGAACCCCGCGACAATCGGAGCAATATCGGACGTTTCGGACCCTTGAGTCGTCCGGCGAGGGCCGCCAATTTGGCCCGTTTCGCCCGCCTTGCGAGGTCTCGCAAGAACATTTTCGCCCGGCAAATCTGCCCTCGAGGCCCCAATGTTCGCTCGCGTGCGCCTAATTTTTCGGTCCAAATCAACGCTCGATCGGTCGCGCGATGGTGTGATTATTCGCCCAATATTCGCTCGCGTACGCACATAGTCGGCTAGTACACGGGCCGAGATCGACGGCATTTTTTGGGTCAAACGGCAGTAATTGGCCAACCATTTCGGCGTCATTGGCGGGCATTTATTGGCCGTGCGTTGGCCCATTTTGGGACCAGGGGAGGGGCGCCGATGTCGTCTCGCGACCCAATACTGGCTCGCTCGCGCGGGATTGTGTTTCCTCGTGGCGTGCAAGTATGGCCATAAACGGGGGCTTTGTTCCGGCGCATTTGGCGCCCATTTTCGGCTCTAGACGGTGCAAAGATCAGCAGGTCGCAGGCCAAAGACAGCTCGTTACCGCGCGATATATTGGGCTCTAGCGTCGTCAATGTGCGCCCAAAATGCATGCGCTTCAGCCGACAATTCGGCGCGCGCGGAACCCTTTTTGGCCCGCTGAGGGGGCAGCCAAGGGGCGATCCGAGCCCATCATGTTGGGTCCTTAACGCGCGTATTACGGTGCCCGCAGGAGGTGTCGCCGCCAACAAAACGCGCGCCTTGCTCCGGATTCGGTGGCCATTTGCCGCACTTCACGGTCTCTCGATGAGCCAGATATGCTCCGACGACAGCTTGTTATCAGCCGCTTCCGACCCTTAATTCGTCCGGTCAGAGCCGCCAACCTGGACCGTTTTGCCCGCCTTTTGCGGCGCCGTAAAGACGAGTTCGTCCGTGAAATGTCCCACCGGCACAGTCTATATTCGCTCGCGTGCGCCTAATTTATCGATCCAAATAGACGCGCTAATCGCTCGTTGCGATGGCGCGATTCGCGCCCAACATTCGCTCGCGTACGCATATAGTCGGTTCGTACACGGGGCCTTCATCGACGCCAGTCATGGGTCAAACGGAGCAGTTGGCACAACCGTTTGGGCGTGCTTGGCGGGCAGTTAATGGCGGTGCGTTGGCCCATTTTTGGGACCAGGGGAGGCGGCGATACGTCGTCTCGCAGCTCAATACTGGCTCGTTCGCGCGCAATTTCGCGCCCGCGTGGCGTGCGAATATGCCATAAACGGAGGCTTTGTTCCGGCGCAATCGGTGCCCATTTCGGCACTCGAAGGCCCAAAGATCCGCCAGTACTCCGGCCGAAGACAGCTCGTTACCGTGCGATAATGTTGCCTTTGGGGCGTCAATGTGCTCCAAACGCGTGCTCCTGCAGCCGCCAACTCGGCGCAAGCGGCACCCTTTTTTGCCCCGCTGAGGGGTCGCGCGGACGATCCGAGCCCGTCGTATTGGCTCCTTAACGCGCGTGTTGCGGTGGCGCGCGGGAGGTGATCCCCTACCAAAAGCCGGGTGCCTTCGCTCCGGATTCCGTGGCACTTTTGCCGCGCGCCCAGGTCTCTCAGTAAGTTGATTACGTTGCCGAGACAGCTCGTTTCGGTGCAATAATCGCGGCGATTGGGCCCCCAAATGGGGCGCTCCTGCCGGCTGTTTTTAGCGCACATCCTGCTCTAGTTCGGAGCCATTGTGGCCGCGGCGGACGCCCGATGCTCGCGCTTTCGTGGCCCGGAATTGGGCGCTCTCGTACATGTTACTGTCGGCCTGCGGCCAGGATCGTCGCCGCCCTCCGGCTTATCTGTCGTCATTCGCGGGCGAGTTCGGCACTATTGACCACTCGCGTCGCCCCTGTTCGGCTGGAACAACGGCTCTTTTTTTTGCGCGCGATGTGGTCTGCCGATGCCAGGCTCGGGCCTGTGAGGCGGCGCGGGTTGCAATCATTGCGAAGGAGCGTGCCGCGGCTACGGATCGCGCGACGGCGGGTTCAAACTCGCACCGATCGCGATCAGGCGACGCGGACGCGGGTGCCGAGGTTACGGATTGCGCGGACTCGCGAAGGCTGGTGTTGGCGGCGTTGCTGGCTGGCCACCTTGCGCGCGTTCCTCGGCGACGACCTGATGGACGCGCTGACGCGAGACCTTGAAATGCTCGGCGAGGCGGGATTGGTGCCCCTGGGCGAGCGTGTCGCGCGCGAGCAGATACCGCACGGCGATGCGCAGACGTTGTAGTCGTTCTGGGTCGCGATTCGGAACCATGGCTTCCCCCTGAATGCTCCCTCCGGCCGTGCCGGTCAGCTTCGATAGAACTCGACGCCGCCGCGCTACTCGCGTTCGGTCTCGAGAAGGCGTGACGTCGACAGCACGAACTTGTAGGCGTTCAAGCCGCTCATCGAGAAGAGGAGCAAGCCAGCCGTGAGGAGCGTTGCTTCGTGACCCGTCAACGCGGCTCCGATACCGATCACGGTCAGCACGATGCCGGCCGCAAGGGCGACGGTCGCCGTCTTGAACATGAGGCGATAGCGCTGAAGTGCACGCAGGCGGGCCGTTTGATCGGTCAGCATTGATCCTGATCCTTCGCGGCGATCGTGATGCTGCCGCGCGGGCAGCGCTTACGACCGATAGAACCCCAAGGGCATGAGTAGGACGGTTCCATAAGAAGGCAGCGAGGCCCCATTGTCAATACTTGGCGCGGTGTTTCTTGCGAAATTGACAAGGCGCGAGCAGTTGTGCCTGCTGCCAGCGGTCGTCGTTTCCAGTGACATCGCGGCGGTGTGCGCGCGTCTACCTCGGGCCGCTCCCGATGTAGCTCGCGGTGGATGTATTCTTTCCAGACCGTGATCATCCGACGCCTAGCGCTCGCACTCATTCTCGTCTTGGCCGGCGTATCGCTCTGGCCGGGTGCTGTCTCCGCGCAGCAGCCGGGGGCGGCGGTGACGATCAACCAGCTCGATGCCTCGAAGTATCCGCAGCTCTCCGCGGTCGTCACGGTGCTCGATGCGCGCCAGCTGCCGGTGCCCGCGCTAACCGACGCGCAATTCGAGGCATTCGACGGCGAGCAGGCAACGCCGATCACGACGGTGAGGAGCGCGCAAGACGAGAGTCTTCGCCTCAGCGTTATCGTCGTGATCGACGTGTCGGGGAGCATGGCGACGTCGTTCTCGAGCGCACAGCAGGCGGCGAGTCAATTCGTCACGAGCCTGCGCGCGAACGACGAAGCGGCGATCGTCGCATTCAATGACAAGGTGACGGTCGCAGCGCCGCTCACGGCCGACAAGAGGGCGCTGACCGACACGATTTCGCGCTTACAGCCGGGTGGCGGGACGGCGCTGTTCGAGGCTGTGCAGACGGGCGCCTTCCTGGCGCGTGAGGCGAACACACCGCGGGCCGCGGTGGTTTTGCTCACGGATGGAGAAAACGACACGACCGCGTCATCCTCTACCGAGGCCGATTCCCTGAGCTCGGTGAGGAGCGCAGGCATCCCGCTGTTCACGATCGGGTACGGTGCGGCGCCTGACGTGCGATACCTGCAATCGATATCCACGGCGACGCAGGGTGATTATCGAGCGGCAACTTCGGCGAGCGTCGTGGCGGTGTACGACAACATCGCGGCGCTGCTGCGGAACCAATATGTGCTGACGATGACTGCCACGGCGCCGGCGAACGGCGATGATGCGACGCTGCGAATCGTGGCGAATGTCGGCGGGTCGGCGGCGTCGGCGGAGGCGGCATTCAAGCGAGGCGCGGCGCCCGTGTCGGCCGCACCGACTGCGGCGGCGACGGCAGCAGGAACATCAGACGACGACGAGCCTGCGGCGACGAGCAGCGGCGGCTCGAATTTTGCCCTGCTGGCGATCGGAGCGATCGTCGGCCTGGCGGCGGTCGCTGCGATCATTCTCGTAGCCGAGGCATGGCTGCGGCGGCGACGGGCGCATGGCCGGCAACTGGCGGTCGTCAAGCCGAACCCAGCGCTGGCCGCGGCGCTCGGAGTGCCTCCGCCGGTGCCCGGCGTCGCCGCTTCGGCGGACAACGGGACGGGCAGGCTGATCGAGCTCAACGGAGCGACGCCGGCGCACACGTATACGTTTGCCTCGGCGCCGATCAGCATCGGCTCTGAGGAGGCATGCGATGTGCATGTGCCGCGGAGAGCGGACATCGCCGCGCGGCACGCGTTGGTGTGGATAAAGGACGGGAAGATCATCTTGCGGCACGTCGGCGGGCCGCGGCGACCGACGCTGATTGGCGGCCGGCCGGTGCAGTGGGTGACGCTCGACGAGGGTGACGAGTTCACGGTCGGCCCGCATCGCTATCGCGCCGAGCGCCTGCACGAGGTACCGAACCCGCCCGATTAGCGGTTGCGGTAACCCGGCGGCTTCCAGAAGAACAGCATCCGAACGCCCTCGAACGCCGCGCCTGCGGTGATCCCCCAGAACGCGAACGTAAGGACGTACTCGACGAGCTGCGCGTTCGGGGCGACGAGCCCCAGACCGATCAGCGCGCCGAGGCCAACGGATGTGCCGATGCCGATCCCGTTCATATCCTTATTATCGCCACTCTCGCCGGTTTGGGGAGGCTGTAGCTTCGGGAGGGGCTGGAGGCTGGAAGCTGAAAGCTCGAGGCCGGATGGTGGACGGTGGAGGCGGGAATTGGGAGCGGGAGGATGGCTCGGCAGTCGCGGAGTCGCGTTGGGGAGTGCGGGATCTCGCGCGTCGTCCTTCCTCTTCTTATATAGGGGCGCTTCTTCGTTGTCCGTGCGGTTTCGTCACCGGGACTGTGTGATGGCCCGTGGACGCTGCATCGCGGGAGGCGCACGCGCGCCTGCGGCCGATGTTGGTGCGACTGGGGCGAGGCATAACGTCGGAGGGTGGGGGAACGTTACGCACCTTGACGGCGAGTTCGTATGTCAGATTTGTGCGATCGGCGGCGCCTGAATCTGCTCGGCGACGGCGCCGTCAAGATAATCTGTTGACAGTGTTTGAGGGCGAATGTAACGTAGCTCTTAGACATCCAAGGTTCTTATGTACCGGACGTGTGCCGGCCTCGTCAGCGGGGGCACGTCGAACTAGCTGCGGCGTAAGCCGTGGCATCGTCTTCTGTTTCGCGTCGAACGGGGGAGCTCTCCCTCGCTCAAGGCAGTCGATGGGGAGCCGCGGCGTGTGTCTCGCGAGACAGACGCGGGGCAAGCACACCGGCGGCGCACAAGAAGAACTGAATAGAGAAGGACCCCGCACGGGTGCAACCGCCGGGGCCATGGCAACAGGAGCGGGCCGCTCTCGGTGCGCCAAGAGTATAACTCTTGCGCCCCCTGCGCT
>JBBSDV010000175.1:0-6410 GCA_038240335.1 Dehalococcoidia bacterium | reverse complement strand
GTTACGCGGGTTGCGTACCCAACACCCCCGCGGCGCGCAGCCCCTCGATCCGCGCGTCGTCGTACCCCAGCTCCCGCAGCACTTCTTCGTTGTGCTGGCCGAGCGTCGGCGATGGGCCTTGCGCGGCGAGCGGGGTGTCGCTCATCTGGATCATCGGGCCGGCCATCCGCACCGGCCCCATCAGCGGGTGGTCGACGCTCGTCAGGAACTCGTTCTCCAGCACCTGCGGGTCGTCCAGCAGCTCCTCCGTGTAGCGCAGTGGTCCCGCCGGCACGCCCGCCGCGTCGAGCAGCCGCAGCCACTCATCCGCCGTCTTCGTCGCGAAGAGCGCCTCCGCCTCGGCGACGAGTGCGGTGCAGAAGCGCAGCACCTCCGGGTCCGACGCATCGACCTCGTCCGGCCGCTTGCCGAGCCGCCAGTCGTCCAGGCCGATCGCCGCGACGAGCTTGCGCCGCAGCGGCGTGCTGAGGCAGCCGACGGCGACGAAGCCATCGCTCGTCTGGAACACGCGGTAATAAATGTTGCCGATCGCCGGCCGCACGCCGGCGATCACCGCCAGCTGCTCCTTGTATGTGCCGCCGCTCTGCCGCAGCTCGTTGATCCGCGCCAGCGCGCTCTCCCGCGGCTCCGTGTCGACCGCCTCGATCGACATCAACCGCGTGTTCTGGATCGCCAGCGCGCTGCCCATCAGCGTCGTGCTGATGCACTGGCCGCGGCCCGTCCGCTCGCGCGAGTACAGCGCCGCGCAGATGCCCCAGGCGATGCCGAGGCCCGTCGAGAGATCGGCCGACGGCAGCGCGTTCATCATCGGCACGCCGCTCTCTTCGCGCCGCCCTTCGACCGACATCAGCCCCGTCAGCGCCTGCGCGATCAGGTCGTAGCCGGGCCGGTGCGCATACGGACCGCGGCGGCCGAACGCCGTGTTGTCGCAGTAGATGAGCCGCGGATTCTGTGCCGACAGCGTCTCGTAATCGATGCCGAGCTTCGCGGCGACGTCCGGGCGATAGTTGATGATCACGACGTCAGTCGCCGCCGCGAGCCGGTGGGCGATCTCGCGCCCCTCTGGCATGTTGAGGTCGATCGACATGCCGCGCTTGCCGCGGTTGAGCGAGATGTAACCGCGGCCCTCGCGTAGCCCCAGCGGCTGGAAGGCGCGCCACGGGTCGCCGGCCGGTGGCTCGATCTTCGTCACCTCCGCCCCCATATCGGCGAGCAGCATGCCACCGAACGGCGCCGCAATGATCTCGGAAAACTCGAGTATCTTGATGCCCGCGAGCGGTCCTGTGTGCGTCGTCGTCGTCATAGCCGCCTCGATCGTGATCTCGTCTCACCATGAAGTGGCGACAGTGTATCTGGATGGTGGTCGCTCGTCGTCGCTCGTCGTCGGTCGTGTCTGGTCGGTCGGGAGGTGGAGCGAGAACGCTCGATGGGGATGGATGCGGGATTATGCTTCGGGCGCGTTCCCTTACTCCGGTATCACCTTCTCCATCGCGATGTGCGGGATGCCGACCTCGTCGTACACATCGCCGACCGCCGCGTAGCCGCAGCGATCATAGAACGCGCGAGCATGCAGCTGCGCGCTGAGCCGGAACACGCGCACCCCGCGCGCGATGCCCTCGCGCTCAAGCGCCGCCAGCACGAGCCCGCCGACCCCGCGCCGCCGTTGCGACGACAGCACCGCCATCCGTCCGATCTTCCCGTAGCCATCACCGAACACCAGCCGCCCCGCGCCGACCGGCCGCTCATCGTCATACGCCACGCAGTGGATCGCCGTCGCATCGAGCTCATCCAGCTCGTCTGCCCGTGATATTCCCTGCTCGCCGACGAACACCGCAATCCGCACCGAGAATGCATCCTCCCGCTCCGCCGCCGTCTCGACGATCCGGATCTCGATCATCTGGTTACCCTTCCGCATGCATCGAGTGAACGTCCTCGCGTTGCACGACTCACCATCGTAGGCGACAGAATGGCTACCTGTCCGACTTGATCGTCGCGCCTGGGGCGAGCCCGGGCGACAACGTCGACAATGGATCCTCGTGACCAGACGGTGCATGGGCAGCACAGCGCTAGGAGCACACCGTGCGGCGCATCGGCGCGAACAGCGGGATACAATGGCAGAACATGCAGCAAGCAGCGTCCGATAGCATCGAAGTCCTGATCGAGATCCCGCGAGGCAGCCGCAACAAGTACGAGTGGGATGCCGAGCGCGGCGTACTGCGGCTCGACCGGACGCTCTACTCGTCCGTCCACTATCCGACCGACTATGGCTACATCCCCGGCACACACGCCGACGACGGCGACCATCTGGACGTTCTGGTCATCGTCGAGGAACCGACCCTGCCCGGCTGCTACCTCGATGCGCGGCCGATCGGCGTGCTCCGCATGCGCGACGACAAAGGCATCGACGACAAGATCATCTGCGTGCCGCTCGCCGATCCGCGCTTCGCCGAGGTGCACGAGTTCGCCAACATCGCGCCGCACTGGCAGCGCGAGATCGAGCAGTTCTTCCGCACCTACAAGGAGCTTCAGGCGCTGGCCGTCGCGATATACGGCTGGGGCGACCGCGAGGAGGCGTGGCGGATCATTCGGGCCGCGCAGGCCGCGGCAGCGTCATGACGCCGACGCCGCCTGCGCCGAGGCTCGTCATCGCTACCAACAACCAGGGGAAGCTACGCGAGTTCCGCATGCTTCTCGACGGCTGCGGCTTCAATCTTGTCACGCCGGCCGAGCTCGCCGTCGCGTTCGATCCCGAGGAGACCGGCAGCAGCTTCGCCGAGAATGCTACGATTAAAGCGGTCGCCGCGATGCGCTCGTGCGGGCTCATCGCTCTGGCCGACGATTCGGGATTGGAAATCGACTACCTGGGCGGCCGCCCAGGAATTTTTTCCGCCCGATATGCTGGTGGAGACCTAACGAGCGATGCGCTCAGCGAAGCCCAACAGAACGCGATCGTCCTCGATGAATTGCGCGGCGTGCCGGAGGAGCAGCGAACGGCGCGCTTCCGTTGTGTCATCGCCATCGCAACGCCGGACGAGCGGGTGCAGTACGCGAGCGGCGTCTTTGAGGGTCGCATCGCGCACGAGCCGCGCGGCACGAACGGCTTTGGCTACGACCCCATCTTTTTTGTGCCGAGCCACGGGATGACGAGCGCCGAACTGCCGCGAGACGAGAAGAACCGGATCAGCCACCGCGGCGAGGCAGCCGCGAAGGCGCTGCCGCTGTTGAGAGAGTTATCGCGTGACGATTCAGCCACTTGACCTGATCGACGTCGCGCCCGGAGCTGGCCCGCGCGACCGCTTCGCGCGGCCGCTGCGCGATCTCCGGATCTCGGTGACCGATCGCTGCAACTTCCGCTGCCGCTACTGCATGCCGAAAGAAGTCTTCGGGCCCGGCTTCGAGTTTCTGCGGCGCGATCAGATCCTCTCGTTCGAGGAGATCACGCGGCTGGCGCGGATCTTCGCGAGCCAGGGCGTGCGTAAGCTGCGGCTGACCGGCGGCGAGCCGCTGCTGCGCCACGACCTGCCGGCGCTCATCCGCATGCTCTCCGAGATCCCCGACATGGACATCGCCCTGACCACAAACGGCTCGCTGCTCGCTGATCAGGCCGCGTCGCTCGCCGCCGCCGGCCTCAAGCGCATCACCGTCAGCCTCGACTCGCTCGACGACGCCGTCTTCCGTTCGATGAACGACGCCGACATCCCCGTCGCGCGCGTCCTCGCCGGCATCGATGCCGCAGCCGCCGCGGGTCTGGCGCCGATCAAGATCAACGCGGTCGTCCGCCGCGGGATCAACGACCACACCATCGTCGATCTGGCGCGCCATTTTCGCGGCACAGGCCACATCGTGCGCTTCATCGAGTACATGGACGTCGGCCACAGCAACGGCTGGCGGCTCGCCGATGTCGTGCCGGGCGAGGAGATCGTGAGCCGGATCAGCGGGGAGATGCCGCTCGTGCCGGCGGATCCGAACTACCGCGGCGAGGTGGCGCAGCGCTGGCGATACGAAGACGACGCGGCGGGCGAGATCGGCGTCATCACGTCGGTGACGCAGCCGTTCTGCGGCGACTGTTCGCGCGCGCGTCTCTCCGCCGAGGGCAAACTCTACACCTGCCTCTTCGCGACCACGGGTACAGACATGCGCGCACTGCTGCGCGACGGGCAAAGTGACGCCGAGATCACCGACGTCGTCCGCAACGTCTGGCTGCGCCGCGACGATCGCTACAGCGAGCAGCGCTCCGCAGCCACCGAACCGCTACCCAAGATCGAGATGTCCTACATCGGCGGCTGACACATCGCGCATCAGCGAGCAGCAGTGCGGTCGCCTTACCGTTGCGGGGTATTCGCTCAAGCAACACCGACGCGGACCAACGCGGCACGACAGCGTTCAATCCACGAGCGCACGCTGATCCGCACCCCGTCCAACGGAACGGGCACGGCGCGGTGGCGAGTGCAGTACTTCTGAACGTCGGTCAGCCACGAACAGCGCGGCAACGAGGCCGGGCCGGATGTTCATAGCCTCCCTGGAGTGGGAGTGTGGCCATCTGAAGCGGAAGTGCAGTCGTCGCAACGACTGCCGGGGGATCGGGAGTGTCCCCGAACACTTCTCTCATTTTCATAAAATGCGAATGAGGCGACAAAGTTGGACCACGCCGCCGATCGGTTCGCGTCAGCGCCTCGGAACGAGCGCGTCATCCGTCCGATGTCTCAGTGGCGATAGCCGCCGGCCGGCGCGCCCTCGGCCGTGATCGCCGCGAACTCGATCCGCGAATCATCGACCACTTTCGCGAGACCGCCGCCGACGAACCGCAGCGTGTACACCGCGCTGACGATGTATGCGGCCGCGAACACCACCATCACCAGCGGCAGCCCCAGCGCCACCGCGAGGCCCGACGCGATCAGCGCCGAGATCGGCATCGTCCCCATGAACGTGATGCCGTGCAGCGACATCACGCGGCCGCGAAACTCTTGCCGCGTCGATTCCTGGATCATCGTCTGAATCAGCCCCAGTTGCGACGAGAACGAGAAGGACACGAACGACATCACGACGATCGCGACAACCGGCGCGCGTGTCACAGCGAGCAGCACCAGTCCCGCCGGCGCAACGATCGCCGCTAGCCAGATGCGCGCCACCCGCGCCTCTTCGCGCCACCAGATCAACGCGATTGCGCCGAGCATCGCGCCGACGCCCGAGCCGGCCCAGACGAGGCCCAGCGTCCCCGGGCCTTCGTGCAGGACGTTCTTCACGTAGAACGGCGTCAGCACCGCGACCATCGGGAAAATGAACGTCGTATTGAGCGCGGTGAGCAGCAGCAGCACCTGCAGGTTCATCCGCGAGCGCGCGTGCCGGATGCCCTCCTTGAGGCCCTCGATCGCCGAGATCTGCTCGCCCGCGGCGGCAGCGACGGGACGGTACCGGATGATCAAGAGGCTGATGATGACGGCCAGGAAGCTGGCGGCGTTCAGGAAGTACGCGGTCGCCAGCCCGAAGGCGCTGATGATGATCCCCGCCAGCGCCGGACCGATCATCCGCGTGCCGTGGAAGGTCGATGAATTGAGCGCCACCACCTGGCCGATCTTCTCCGGCGGCACCAGCTCCGGCATGAAGGCGCCGTACGCCGGCATGTCGTAGCCGAAGGCGATGCCGAGCACGATCGTCGCCGCGAACAGCATCCAGTACTCCACCTGGTCGGTGAGCACGAGGAGGCCGACGGCCAACGCCAGCAGCCCCATCACGAATTGCGTCGCCAACAGGATGCGCCGCTTGTCCGCGCGGTCGGCCAGCACGCCGCCGAAGAGCATGATCGTCAGGCTCGGCGCTGCGTTCGCGAAGCTCAGGGCGCCCAGCGCGAAGGGCGAGTTCCACAGCCGCAACACCAGCAGGCTCTGCGCGATCATCTGCATCCACGTGCCCGTCATCGAGAGCGCTTGCCCCATCCAGACGATGCGGAAGTCACGCTCCGCGAGCGCAGATATCGCATCCGGGAGTCGCATGTTGAAGGGAAGGCGCGAAGCCGGTGCGGTGGTCGTTTGGGTTGCCATAGAGAGCACAGCATAGCAAGCACGACACGATCGCGCTGTACGGAATAGCCCGCTGTTTCGGGCGCCGCGCCGCGCGGACCCGCCAATCCGCCCGCAGTGCCTGTCACCCAGAGCGCCAGCGAAGGGTCTTGTTCGGGCGTTATCCAAGTGTGCAACGCGCGCTGACCCGTCGAACGCCCCCGAGCTCCCGCTCTCGGCATCCAACTTCCCACTCCGCGCGTCCCGCGTGCATGTCATAGAGCAGTGATTGTGTCACCTCAAGTGAGCAGTGAATCTGTCACTTGGATGTCCGTGTGGAGATGATAGTCTGCGGTTGGGAAAAGGAACGAGGGGCTTCGGCGCTGGATCGCTGCGGTCCTTTGTTCTTGTCCT
>JBBSDV010000174.1:0-6416 GCA_038240335.1 Dehalococcoidia bacterium | reverse complement strand
GTGACGATCTGGTGGGCGAACATCTTCGTCACGTCGCCGGCCGCGAACAGGTTCGGCACGTTCGTACACTGCTCGTCATCGATCTTGATGTAGCCTTCTTCGATTTCAGCCCCGAGCGACGCGGCGAGATCCGAGTTGGGCCGGGAACCCTGCTGATTGAACACCATCTCGACTTCGACACGGCGTCCGTCGGCGAGGACGATCGCCTGCAATTGGTGGTCTGTTCCGATCACCTCCGCGAAGGGACTCTCGAGGATCGGGATGCCGGCGCGTTTGAGCTGGGCGCGGCCCTTCGGCGTTAGCTCGCACTGCTCCGGCGTGCAGTTGGTGACGAACGTGAGGCGATCGGTAAAGTTGAGGAACTGCATGCACGTGGTCGCTGCTTCGTCATCCTTGCCGACGACGGCGACGCGCTTTCCGCGCGTCTTGTAGCCATCGCAGGTGATACACCAGAACAACGAGATGCCGACGTAGTCCTCGACGTTCTCGATCTCCGGGAACAGGTCGATGACGCCGGTCGCCAGGATGACGGTGCGGGCGCGTACCTCGCGTTCGTCGCAGAGCAGCCGAAACTCCTCGCCCTCGCGTTCGATCTGATCGACCTTCGACTCGAGGAACTGGACCCCGAAGCGCGCGCACTGCTGCTGGCCGCGCTCGCGCAGCTCGCGGGCGGTGATGCCATCGGGGAAGCCGAGGTAATTCTCGTTCAGCTCGTGGCTCGTCGAGCGCCCCTCTCCAAAATCGATGACGAGCGCCGTCCGGTTGTAGCGCGCGATATAGATGGCGGCCGAGAGCCCAGCCGGACCGCCGCCGACGATGGCGCAGTCGTAGATGTCGACCGGCCTATCGCTGGATTCTGGTGCGGCCTCGGGCGCGAGCGCCTGTTCGGGATACGGCGTCTCGCCGGGGCCGGCACGTCCTTGCTCCATGCCGCACTATCGCCCCTCGCAGGTGACAAACGCGCGACGGCCGCCCGAACGACGTAGCGGAATGCTGACAGCACGAATCGCCAGACGGCTGATAGCTCTGCCGCCAATCGGACTCCGGATTGTCAGTCGTCCGCAGCGATAGTGAGACCAGACGTGATTTCCATGGAGACTATCATGCCGCTTCGCCGTTCGTCCCTTTGCTTACCGATTGCCGTCTTCGCGGCCGCGTCTGTGCTTGCAGCGTGCGGAACGAATACGCCGAATGCTCGGTCGACGGTTGACGCTGGCGGAGGCGTCACTGACGCCGCATATCTGACTCCGCGGCCCACGATCGCCGGCGACGGCGTGGCTCAGACGTGTGCCGTGCGCATCTCCTGGGGCGATCTCGCCCAGCACTTCAACGAAAAGGTGTCGGTGCAGGGGCCGGTTGTGCACACGAGCCGCGATCTGAATGCACGCGATCAGCCGACGATCCTCGAGGTCGGAAACCCACGCCCGGAGGCTGGCGGCCTCGACATTCTGATCCCCGACTACAGCTTGCCACGGTTCGATGCACCACCTGAGCAACTTTATGGCGGCAAGACGATCTGCGCACTCGGCGTGCCGCAGCGTGTGGGTGATCGTTTCCAGTTCGCCATCGGCTCCTCGACTGAGATCGGCGTCGTGCCGGCGGGGGCGGCGACGCTGCAATCCGGCGTCGAGCAGCAGTGCGGAACCCCCGTTTCGCCCGAAGCAGCGAGCAGCGAGAACGGAAAGACGGTCGCGGTGCAGGGCGTCGCCGCCGGCACGCGCAGTGAACAGCTCCTAGACGGCAACGCCGCAACCATCATCGAGCTGGGCTCGTCAGCACCGGACACGAGCGGCATGGATATCGTGATCAGCGCGGCGGTGCGCAGCAACTTCACAGCGCCGCCGGAGGCGCTGTACGCCGGCCACACCGTCTGTGTGTACGGCGCAATAAGCATCGTAGACGGCCGTGCGCGGACATTCATCGACTCGCCGTCGGCGCTCTACGTCCGGCCATAGTCCGCGAGACTCGGCTTCAGTGACGTAGGTGCCCCACGTGCGGCTTCACCGAACCGCTCCTCGGCTCTTGGCCGCGCTCGAAACTCGCTGCCGCCGCGCCGTCACCCAAGCTCGGCAAGGCTCGCCTGCAGGCCGGCGATGCGGGCGCGGATGGCGGCCATGCGCTCCTCCTCGGTCGCGACGACCTTCGCCGGCGCTTTCGCGCGGAACTGCTCGTTCGAGAGCTTACTATCGATGCGGCTCGCCTCCGCCTCGGCGTCGGCGATCTGCTTCTCGAGCCGCGCGCGCTCGGCTGCGGTATCGAACAGGCCGGCGAGCGGCACGACGACAGTCACGCCTTCAAGCACGGCCGTAGCCACCTGATCCCGCGGCGCATCGCCCACCGCGGCGTCGATGTGCAGTGGGCGAGCGCGCGAGAGCATCTCGATGTAGGTAGCGCCGATCTCGAGCAGTGCGCGCATTTCGTCGCCGCCGGTCGCGACCACGTAGGCCTCGATGAACTTGCCGGGCTCGACCTTCTTCTCGGCGCGAATGTTGCGAATGGCGCGGACGACGTCGATTAAGACGTCGACGTCGCGCTCGGCGGCGGCGTCGGTGAAGCCGCTCTCGCCCCGCGGGTAGGCGGCGACGATCAGCGCTTCGTCATCGACGCCGTCGATTTTCTGCACGAGCGCCTGCCACAGCTCTTCCGTGACGAACGGCATGAAGGGATGGAGCAGCCGCAGGCTCCGTTCGAGCACGTAGGCCAGCACGGGCAGGGGTGAGACTGTTGCGCCTTCGCTCTCGCGGACGCGCACTTTCGCGATCTCGATGTACCAGTCGGCGAACTCGTTCCAGACGAACTCGTAGACTTGGCGCGCCGCCTCGCCCATCTCGAACTTACCGAGAAGGTCGTCGACGCTTCGCGAGAGGCCTTCGAGGCGCGAGATGATCCAGCGATCCTCGAGTGGCAGCGTCGCCGCAGCGCTGGGAACGGCGGGCATCACCTTGCGGTCGCCGATCATCGCGATTACGAAGCGCGTGGCGTTCCAGAGCTTGTTCGCAAAGTTGCGGCCCTGCTCGACCCGTTGCTCCGAGAGCTTCATGTCGTTGCCGGGGCCGCTCGACGTGATCAGCGTGTAGCGCAGCGCGTCCGCGCCGTACTTCTCGACGACCTCGAGCGGATCGACACCGGTGCCGAGCGACTTGCTCATCCGTTGGCCGTGCTCATTGCGGACGGTGCCGTGCAGGTACACCGTGCTGAACGGGATCTCGCCGGTGTTGTAGATGCCGAGCATAATCATCCGCGCAACCCAGAGGAAGATGATGTCGTATCCCGTCTCCATCACCGACGTCGGGTACCAGTATTCGAACTCAGGTGTTCGCAGGGGCCAGCCGAGCGTCGAGAAGGGCCAGAGCCCGGACGAGAACCACGTGTCGAGCACGTCGGTGTCTTGCAGGAGGTGGCCGCCGCCGTTCGGCGAGCGCTCCGGCGTCTCGATCGCGACGATCGGCGTCGCGCCGGCGGGCGCCCAGGCGCCGTGCGCGACGATCGTCTCGTGCGTGACGCCGTCGGCGATGAATTCGTTGTAGGTCGCCACCCGCGGCGCCGCGTCTGGTGGCCCCTTGGGGTCGCGCAGCGTCACGGTGATCCGATCGCCATCCTCGTCGGCGCAGTACCAGACCGGCACGCGGTGGCCCCACCACAGCTGCCGCGAGATGCACCAGTCGCGGATGTTCTCCATCCAGTTCAGGTAGATGCGCTCGAAGCGATCCGGCACGAACTGGATCTTGCCTTCTTTCACAACGTCGATCGCCGGCAGCGCGAGCGGCTTCATCGTGACGAACCACTGCCATGACATCAGCGGCTCGACGACGGTGTGGCAGCGATCGCACGTGCCGACGGTGAGCGTGTGGGGCTCCGTCTTTTCGAGATAGCCGAGCTCCTCGAGATCCCGGAGCATCGCCTTGCGCGCGTCATAGCGATCCATGCCGGCGTACGGTCCCGCCTCCTCGTTCAGCGTCGCATCCTTGTTCATCACGTTGAGGATGCGCAGCCCGTGTCGCTGGCCGATCTCGAAGTCCGTCGGGTCATGAGCCGGTGTCACCTTCACCGCGCCCGTGCCGAATTCCATCTCGATCGCCTCATCGGCGAGCACCGGGATCTGCCGCTGGATGATCGGCAGCATGAGCGTGCGGCCGATGCAACTCGTGTAACGATCATCTTTAGGATTGACGGCGACCGCGGTGTCGCCGACATAGGTCTCGGGGCGCGTCGTCGCGACGACGATGTGCTCGCCCGTGAGCCGCGGCTGGCCAGCGCCGTCCGTGCCATCGACGACGGGATAGCGGATGTACCAGAGGCTGCCCTGCTGCTCCTCGTGTACGACCTCGAGGTCGCTGAGTGCTGTCTGGCAGCGCGGGCACCAGTTGATCATGCGCTCGCCGCGGTAGATCAGGTTGTCGTCGAACATCTTCTTGAAGGTGGTGCGAACGGCGAGTTGCGGCTTGTCATCGAGCGTGAACACCTCGTTCGACCAGTCGGCGGATGCGCCCAGCCTACGGTGCTGCTCGCTGATGATCGGGCGGAAGCGATGCACCCACTGCCAGACGCGCTTCTCGAACTCGTCGCGGCCGAGATCGTGCCGGCTGAGGCCCTCCTTCGCAAGTTGCCGCTCGACAGCATTCTGTGTCGAGATGCCCGCATGATCGACCCCCGGCAGCCACAGCGTCGGGGCGCCGAGCATACGATGCCAACGGATGAGGATGTCCTCCACCGCGTCCATGAGGGCGTGGCCGAGGTGCAGCTCGCCGGTAATGTTCGGCGGCGGCATGATAATTGAGAACGGCTGCCGCGCGGCGGCGGGCGATCCGGGCTCCGGGATGCTCCCCTTGAAGTAGCCGCGCGACTCCCAGAACCGGTAGACGCGGTCCTCCGTCGTCTGCGGCTCGTAGGCCTTCGCCATCGGCTGCTGCACCGTCTCGGTGTGTCGATCTTCCGTCATGGGTTCATCCTTGTGGCACTTCACGCAGTTTCGCGGAACCTCTCGGCACGATCCACAATCACCGGCCAATCACGATCGTCCGCTGCTCGGAGCATGAAAAAGCCCCGATAGTTCGGGGCCCGTGTCCGGCTTACAAGCAGCAGCGGCACGGTCAACGAGCCTCTCGTACCGCCGCTACCACCGTACTGTCGTCTGCCAGCATCATCATCGTGCCACCATGATATCGCATGCCCGTGCCACCGAGTTCCTCCCCACGCCAGTCGCTCGGGCACAAGTGCGCAGCGGGCGAAGCTCGAGTTACCGGCGGACACGGGCGCGCACGGCGCCGGGGGCGAGCGCGAGCACGGCAATCGCGGCGGCTAACGCGAAGAGAATGACAGAGCCGGCGAGGCGGACGACGAGATCGATGCCACTGCCTTGCACGACCGCGGAATAGAACAGACCGACCGCGAACGCGGCGGTGACGAGCGCGAGGATCACGGCGGCGAGGCGAACACCACGGCCGGGCAGCGGCGGCTCTGCGCTGCTACCGGCCTCTGCTGGACGGCGGTTCGCGGCCTGCATCGATCGTGCCGGTTGGGGCTCATTGCCCTGGTCGCCTGCGGGCGGCGCATCACGCTCGGGATCGCGCGTTCGATCGCGACGTGCTCGAGACGGCTTTCGTTTGCGACCCTTCTGTTCCGGCATGTGTCACTCCGCCCGCGCGCGCGGCGTCTCGTGCTGCAGAGCGAGGCCGATCAGCCGGTAGGTGAGCTTCGCGGCCAGCTGCGCGCACGATCGCGGGCCAAGCGAGGGCGAAAGCTCGGTCACATCGAATCCTACGATTCGCTTCTGGTCAGCGACGACGGCGAGCAGATCCGAGACCTCATCCCAGTGCAGACCGCCCGGCTCGGGCGTGCCGACGGCCGACATCTCCGCGGGATCGAAGTTGTCGAGATCGATGGTGATGTAAACGTCGCCAGTGAGTCGGTCGCTCACAGCCCGGGCGCCGGCCGCGCGGTATTCCTTCGGCGAGTAGAAACCGAGCGCCTGATCACGGATCATCGCGGCGTCCTCGGCCGACGCGCTGCGTAACCCAACCTGCGTCACGGGCGCGACCTCGTGCGCGCGACGCAGCGTGCAGGCGTGGTTATAGCGTGAGTCGAGATACTCCTCGCGCATGTCGGAATGCGCATCGAACGCGAGCACACTGAGCCCGGGAGTGCGCTTTGCGTGCGCGCGGACAGCGCCGACGGCGACGGTATGCTCGCCGCCGAGAGTGACGACAAACTTCTGCTGATCAAGCAACTCGCCGACGATTTCCTCGATGCGATCGGTCATCGCTTCGGGAGAACCCATGTGCGGTGCGACTTCCGGCAGCGTGTGGATGCCGTGGCGATACGGCTCAATGCCGAGGCCGACGTCGTACAACTCCATGTCCGCCGAGGCGTCGATGATCGCGCGCGGGCCGTCGCGGGTTCCGGCGCGCGCCGTCACG
>JBBSDV010000173.1:0-6419 GCA_038240335.1 Dehalococcoidia bacterium | reverse complement strand
GTCGTGCGCAGGCCCATGTTCTCGTACGCCTGGTTGACCAGCAGCTTGCTCATCACCAGCTGGTTGAGCGGGATCGTCGCCAGCTTGCGGGCCATAGACTCCACCTCGTCCGCGAGGCGGTCGGCGGGGACGGCGGCGGACGCGAGGCCGAGGCGAGCCGCCTCGATGCCCGTGAGGGCGCCGCCGGTGAGCATCAGCCGCTTCGCGTGCTCGAGGCCGAGGCGGTATACCCACATCATCGTCGTCGGCTCGCCCCAGATGCGCGCGGGCGGGTAGCCGATCTGCGCGTCCTCGGCCATGAAGATGAGGTCGCTGCAGAGCGCCAGGTCGGTGCCGCCGCCGACGCACCAGCCGTGCACCTGCGCGATGACGGGCTTTGGGCTCTCCCACAGCGACATGTAAGCGCGGACGTTCCGCGACATGCCGAGATAGTCGCGGACGGGATCCCACTGCCCCGACATCGCCCGCTGCGACGCATCCTCGGCCTTCGTCCCCCAATCGAGATCGTAGCCGGCGCAGAAGGCGCGACCGGCGCCCGAGAGGATCAGCACGCGGACAGACGCATCGTCGTTCGCCGCCGCAACGGCGTCGCGCAGATCCGTCACGAGCTGCGTGTTGATCGCATTCAACCGCTCCGGCCGGTTCAGCGTGATGCGCGCAATCGCGTCGGCGGTGCTGTAGTTGATGGCGGCGTATGGCATGCGCTCAGCTCCTCACGCGGGTCCGGACGATCCACGGATGGCCACAGAGAACACAGAATGCGTGCGAGCCGGGCTTTCGTCGGACCCTGCGACGGGGCAAGGGCATGCGAGTGACGAGATGCGCCCGACAAGCTTCTTCGCTGCGCTCTGAAGGACAAATTCGGTGCGACGGCGGCATGATGTCTCACCAACGGAGTCTCCGCGCTCTGCGGCTCTGCGGTGCACTCGATGTCTCACCAACGGAGCACCGGCTTGCGCGCTGCGCTCGCTTCATCAAGGCGGCGCAGCGGGGCGGCGTGCGGCGCATCGCGCAGGAGATCCGGCGTCGCCTCCGCCTCGTGCGCGATGGCGAGCATCGCGTCGCAGAAGGCGTCGAGCGTCTCCTTCGATTCGCTCTCCGTCGGCTCGATCAGCATCGCCTCGTCGACGACCAGCGGGAAGTAGATCGTCGGCGGGTGGTAGCCATAGTCGATCATGCGCTTGGCGATGTCGAGCGTCCGCGCGCCCTGCGCCTTCTGCTTTCGGCCCGAGAAGAGCACCTCGTGCATGCAGCTACGATCGTGCGCCACCTCGTAGGCGTCGCGGAGGCGCGCCTGCACATAGTTGGCGTTCAGCACCGCCGCCCCGCTCATCGCCCGCAGCCCATCGGCCCCGAGGCTCAGGATGTATGCATGGGCGCGGAGGAGGACGACGAAGTTGCCGTGAAAGGAGGCGAGTTTGCCGATCGAGTACGGGGGATCGACGAGGCGGAAGAGTGTCGCTTCGGTGTTTCCTGTCCCGGGCAACGTCTGATTCCCTTCATGGTCGACGCTGGACGCTGCACGCCGGATGCTGGATCGCGATGTTCCGCGCTGCTGTATTGGGTTGGGCGATTGAGGCTGCATGCCGGCGTCCACGCGCTCGACATGGGGCGAAGGCAGAAACGGCACCAGGTGAGCCTTCACGACGATCGGACCCGCGCCGGGACCGCCGCCGCCGTGGGGCTGGCTGAAGGTCTTGTGCAGGTTGATATGCATCACGTCGAAGCCGAGATCGCCGGGCTTCACCTGGCCGGTCATCGCATTCATGTTCGCGCCATCCCCGTACATCTGGGCGCCGTGCGCGTGGACCATCTCCGCGATCTGCACGATGCTGCGATCGAAGAGGCCAAGCGTGCTGGGCAGGGTGATCATCAGCGCGGCAACGGTCGGGCCGTGCTCCTCAAGCGCCGTGCGCAACGCGTCGAGATCCATGTCGCCGTCGGCTTGCGGCCGGACGGCGACGACGTCGAAGCCGGCCATCGATGCAGTCGCCGGATTCGTTCCGTGCGCGGAGTCGGGCACGAGAATGGTCGTGCGCTGCTCGCCGATCGACTCGAGATACGCCTTGATGACGAGCACCCCGGCGAGCTCGCCCTGCGCGCCGGCCAGCGGCGCGAGCGACGCGTCCGCCATTCCGGTGATCTCGGCGAGCTGGCGCTGGAGGCCGTACATCACGGCAAGCGCGCCCTGCACGTCCTCCGCCGGCTGCATCGGATGCGCCTCCGCGAAGCCGGGCATCGCCGCGACCGCGTCGTTGACCTTCGGGTTGAGCTTCATCGTGCAGGAGCCGAGCGGGTACATGTGGGTGTCGATCGACCAGTTGAGCTGCGACAGGCGCGTGTAGTGACGCACGACGTCGAGCTGCGACAGCTCCGGCAGGGGCAGTTCCCCGCGCAGCAGCTCGCGCGGGATCTGCGACGCGACATCGCTCTCCGTGCACGGGAGCGTCACAGCGACGCGGCCGGGATGCGAGAGCTCAGCGAGCGTCTTCTCAAGCACCTTCTCGTCGCCGGTCATCGCGCGCCGCCGATCCCGGCGAGCGCGTCGGCGAACGCATCGATCTCGACACGACTATTCATCTCGGTGGCGCAGACGAGCAGGCGATCGCGGGGAGCGTCCGAGAGATCAAGACCGCCAATGATGCCCCGCTCGATCAGCGCACGGTTGATCTCCGCCGCCGCGCGCGGGGTGCGGACGACGAACTCCTGGAAGAACGGCTCATCGCGTTCGACCTCGAAGCCGGCGATCGCACCGATGCGATCCGCGGCGTAGTGCGCGCGCTCATAGCACAGCTCGGCGACCCGGCGCAGTCCTTGCGGACCCAGCGCGGCGAGGTACACGGATGCGGCAAGCGCGCTTAGCTGCTGGCTCGTGCAAATATTGCTCGTCGCGCGCTCGCGGCGAATGTGCTGCTCGCGCGTCTGCAGTGTCAGTACGTAGCCGCGCTTGCCATCAAGATCGACGGTCTCGCCGACGATGCGGCCGGGCATCTGGCGCAGGTACTTCTCGCGGCAGGCAAAGAGGCCGACCCACGGCCCCCCGAATGAGAGCGGCACGCCGAGCGACTGCCCCTCCGCGACGACGATATCCGCGCCGTACTGCGAGGGCGGCCGGTAGAGGCCGAGGCTGATCGGATCGACGGCGACGACGTAGAGCGCGCCGGCCGCGTGCGCAGAGTCACCCCACGCTGCTGCGTCGAGCGACATGCGGCCGAGGAAATCGGGCTGGGCGACGGCGAGGCATGCGTGCGCTTCCGTCGGGGCGAGCGCGCCGTGAGGCATGACGTCGACGGCGATGTCGCGGCCGTGCGCATAGCTCTGTACGACAGCCACCCAGTTCGGGTGCACGCGCTCCGAGATCGCGATCCGCCGCCGGCCGGTGACGGCGCAAGCCATCAGACACGCCTCCGCCAGCGCCGATGCGCCGTCGTACATGCCGGCATTCGCGACGTCCATGCCGGTGAGGTCACAGACCAGCGACTGAAACTCGAAGATCGTCTGCAGCGTGCCCTGGCTCACCTCCGGCTGGTATGGCGTGTAGCTTGTGAGGAACTCACCGCGCATCACCAGCGGATCGACGATCGACGGCCGGAAGTGGCGATACGCGCCAGCGCCGAGGAAGCAGGCGTACTCGGCGGCCGTGCGATTCTGCGCCGCCAGCCGCCGCATTTCAACGAGCAGCTCAAGCTCGCTGAGGGCGTCCGGGAGCGCGAGCGGCGGCCGTCGGTACGCCTCCGGGATGTCGGTGAAGAGATCGTCGCACGATTGCACGCCGATTGCGGCAAGCATCGCAGCGCGATCGGCATCGGTCATCGGGATGTAGGGATGCTGATCGACACTGACGGGCGAAACCGGCTCAGACGTAACATCGCTGCGCGTCTGGGTCGTCAAAATGCTCTCGATCGCTGGCACCGGTACTCGCCGAGCGCCCAGCCGTGGCACTCGTGATAGAGCTGCGGCTTCGCTTGCGCTTCTGTCAGCCAGACGAGTTCGAGCTCGCTCGCCGCCGTTGCGTCACCAATGAATGTCGCTGCGAAGATCGTCGCGTGCATCTTGTAGTCGACGCCTTCCGCGCTAAAGTGCTGGATCGCTTCCCCTATGCGCGATTCGATCTCGATGTCGCGGCCGCATTCTTCGCGCGCTTCGCGGCGCAATGTTTCTTCGGGCGATTCATCGTGTTCGCGGCCGCCGCCTACAAGGAACAGGCGCCCCGACGAACGGACGAAGGCGAATCTGTCGTGATCGCCCGCGATCACGGCATACGAGGCGAGCCGAACGCAGCAGCGAGCACCCGCCATTCGAGTGCCGAACCGGCGCGGCCCTGTGTCCTGAGAAGGGGCTCGCGATTGCGCGTTCACACGAACTCCATGCCGTACTTCGCGGCAAGCTTGGCGTGCGCTTCCTCGCCCAGCCCTGCGTAATCCTTTGCGCCCTCTGCCACAGCGGCGGCGAGCGCAGATCGCTCTTCGAAGTAACGCTCGAACCCGGAGGGGGAGAAAATCTGCAGGTACCTCGCAGGCTCTTGCGTGGCGTTGCCGAATCCGTGCACCGCACCGCGGGGAACCAGAACGAACGCACCGGCCTCTGCGACGAAGTCGCGATCATCGATCCGGAACACCAGTGTCCCGTCGAGGACGTACCACGCTTCTTCTTCGTTTCCGTGGGTATGGGCTGGCACATGAATGCCGGGCGGCATCATGTTCTCCTGCAGCGACCAGGCGCCGCGCGTCGCCTCGCCCGTCGCCTTCTGTGTTATACCGATGCTCGGATTCCGATGGCCTTCGCCAGGGGCGAGGGTGATCGACTCTGCTTCGTCCGTTCGGGTATCCACATCAGCCTCCATTCGCTGTGAGCGCGTCATACTCCGCCGCCGAGAGAAGCTTGTCGAGTTCGCCGGCGTCGGTGAGCCGCATCTCGATCAGCCAACCTTCGCCGTGCGGATCGGTGTTCACCGTCTCCGGCTTCTCGACGACCGCGTCGTTCACCCGCACCACTTCCCCCGAGACCGGCGTGAACAGCTCGGAGACGGCCTTGACCGACTCGATCTCGCCCATCTTCTCGAACTGCGCGAGAGCCGCGCCGGCCTCCGGGAGGTCGACGTAGACGACGTCGCCGAGCTGCTCCTGCGCGTAGTCCGTAATGCCGATGCGCGCGACGTCGCCGACGAGCACCACCCACTCGTGTTCCTTCGAGTACATTCGATCGTCGGGACTTGCTGCCATCGATACTCCGAGTTCAGTCGCACTGCCCGCGCGAAATCCTACCGCTGATGCGAGATCTTACCCGTTGCCATGCGCGACAAACGGCCGTCGGACGACCGTCGCGTGCATAGCCCGGCCTCGGACATCGATGTCGACCTCCGTGCCGGGCAACGCGAGCGCGACCGGCAGGTACGCCATCGCAATGCTCGTGCCGAGCGTCGGCGAGAAGCTGCCGCTCGCGACCACGCCGACGTTCGCACCGTCGTAACGAATCGGATAGTGATCGCGAATGACGCCGCGGTCGGTGGCCTTCAGGCAGACGAGCTTGCGCGTGACGCGCTGCTCTTTGATCCGCACGAGCGCATCGCGGCCTGAGAATTCCGCGCCATCACCGAGACTAACGACCCAGCCGAGGCCAGCCTCGTAGGGATTGGTGGTCTCGTCGATGTCGTTGCCCCAGAGCGGCAGCGCCGCCTCGAGGCGCAGCGTGTCGCGCGCGCCGAGCCCGCACGCCTCGACTCCCTCGGCCAGCAGTTGGCGCCAGATCGCTCGTCCGGCCTCCGCCGACGTGACGATCTCGAAGCCATCCTCGCCGGTGTAGCCGGTGCGCGACACGAAGAGTTTGTACTGCATGAAGGGCAGTTCGGTGCAGGCGCGCTGTTCCATCGCCGCCACCTCGGGTCCGATGACGCGCGCCATATAGGCGCCCGCGGCCGGGCCTTGCACGGCGAGCATCACTGTCTGCTCTTGGCGGTCGAGCAGTTCGACATCCATGCCGGGTTCGATCAGCGCGCGCACACGATCGAAATCGCGTTCGGCATTCGATGCATTGCCGACGAAGAGAAACCGCTGCGCATCGAGCCGGTAGACGTAGGGATCGTCGACGATGCCGCCGGCCTCGTTGCAGAGCAGCGTGTAGTGGCCGTGGCCTTCGCTGATGCGCGAGACGTCGTACGTCACGGCGCTGCGCAGCAGGTGTTCTGCGTCGGTGCCCACGACGAAGAGGCGGCCCATGTGGGAGACATCGAAGACGCCGGCGCGCCGCCGGACAGCGTTGTGCTCGTCGACGATGCCCTTGTACTGCACCGGCATTGACCAGCCGGCAAACGGCACGATGCGCGCGCCCTGCCGCTCGTGCAGGTCGAGGAGCGCGGTCTTGCGCAGGGTGGGTGCGGCGGACGGGGTTGTCGTCATAGTCCGGTGCCATTGTACCGAGGT
>JBBSDV010000172.1:0-6462 GCA_038240335.1 Dehalococcoidia bacterium | reverse complement strand
CGATCAGGCCAGCAGCCGCGACGTACGAAAGCCACGTCTTTCGCATCTGCGTCACGTACAGGTCGAGGGCGACGAGCAGCACGACGAGCGCACCGAGCGCGAACTCGGGGATGAACAATGTGTAGTCGAGGTTCATGCGCAAGCCTCTTCGCCGTGCGCCGCTGCGGCGGTGATCCGCGGCACTGGGGCGTCGAGCGGCCGAGGCTCGACGAGGCTGGATGCTGAACGCTGGATTTGGTGGCGCGCTCGGCGCGCTATCCAGCGTCCAGCTTCCGACTTCCAGATTCGCGTACTCGGCATCGACGAGGCGTCGCGTGCCAACGAGATCCTATGAAGCAACGAGTGACTCCTCACGAGACCCCCGGTAGGGCGCGCACGCTTTCCTGGATGCGATCGATGAAGGGCGCGGGCCAGAGGCCCATGAAGAGGATCGCCGATAGCAGCAAGACAGCCGTACCGCGCTCGAGATACGTCATCTCCTTGAGGTTCGCCCAGCGGTCGTCGACCGGACCGAAGAGCGACAGCGCCCAGATGCGGAGGATGTAGATGGCCGTCACCATCGCGGCGAAGATGCCCAGCGCTGCCGCCCACGGGTAGGTGCGGAACGCGCCGACGAAGATGTGGAACTCGGCGACGAAACCCGAGAGGCCGGGTAATCCGAGCGAGGCGAGGCCGGCTATCCCGAAGAAGAAGACGAACAGCGGCATCCGGTTGACAAGACCGCTGTAGAGCCGCATGTCGCGCGTGTGCGTCTGATCGTAGACCGATCCCACCATCGCGAAGAACAGCGCCGTCATGACGCCATGCGCGAACATCTGCAGCACCGCGCCATCAATGCCGATGACGTTCATCGTCGCCAGGCCGATCAACACGAGGCCCATGTGACTGACGGACGAGTACCCAATCATGTACTTGAAGTCGCGCTGGGCGGTCGCCGCGAACGCACCGTACACGACGTTGACGGTGGCGAGGATGATCAGGCCGGGCATCCAGAACGTCGCGCCGGCCGGCAGTAACTGAATGCCAAGCCGGATGATGCCGAACGCGCCGAGCTTCATCAGGACGCCCGCGTGAAGCATCGAGACGGCGGTCGGCGCCGAGACGTGGCCATCGGGCGACCACGTATGGAACGGCCAGAGGCCCGCTAGCACACCGCAGCCGATGACGAACAGCGGGAACACCAGCTTCTGGAAGTGTTCGTCGAACTGGTAGGCGTACAGGGTCTGCAGGTCGAACGTGCCGAGGCCCGCCTCGTTGAAGACCGCGAAGATGCCGAGGAAGATCAGGATCGATGCTGAGACCAGCATGATCGTTAGCTTCATCGCGCTGTATTCCTTGGTGCGCGAGAAGGTCTCGAAGACGCTGCTGGAGCCCCAGACGGCGATCAGCAGGTACATCGGCAGCACGGCGACTTCGTACCAGAAGAAGAAGAAGAACAGGTCAAGCGATTCGAACGTGCCGTAGACGCCGGACACGAGCACCCAGAACAGGATGAAGAAATCCTTGTTGTGGTGCTCGATCTTCCACGAGATCAGCGCGCCGCCAAAGCAGACGATACCGGTGAGCAGCACCATCGGCGCGGCGATGCCGTCGATCCCGAGGGCGAGCGAGATGCCGTGGGGGCCGAGGATGCCGACGTTCTCGAGCCAGTCGTAGCGAATGAAGAACTGGTAGCCGCCGCCGCGATCGACCTCGTAGGCGAAGAAAACGTACGCCGACAGCAGAAACAGAATGCCGCCCGTGATCGCGCTCATCCATCGGACGACGTCCTTGCGATCGTCCGGCACGGCGACGAGCACCGCCGCGACGAGTAGCGGCAGGAGAACGGTAGCGAGCAGCCAGTACCCCGAGTGCATTCTCTTCCTTTACCGCTACGTACGATAGCCGAACGCGACAATGGTGATGACGACGACGCCGATGACGATGCCAAGCGCGTAGTTCGGCACCTTCCCGGTCTGCGAGAACTTACCGAGCCATGAGAGATAATCCGTGGCTTCGCCCGTGCCGTTGACGCCGGAATCGTTGACCACAGATCGATCGAAGACGGCGACGACGCGCCCTGCCGCGAGCACGACGTTGTCGATCACCAACTGATAGACCTCGTCGATGTAGAAGCGGTTGAGGAACAGTCGGTAGAAGAACGGCGAAAACGCGCCCGCCTGCTTCGATGGCTGGGCGGCGCCCCCCCAAATCCCGATGCCAGCGAGAATGCCGAGCCCGACGCCGATCACCGATGCCGCGGAGAGCGCCCAGTTGACCTTGTACTCCTCGGGGCCTTCGCCGAGGTTGTAAACGAAGCCGAGGAAGCCGCTGTGGAAGCCCAGCGCTTCGCCGACGCCCTCGAATACGACGAAGCCGGCGACGACGGCGAGCACCGCGAGAATGATCATCGGCATCGTCATCGCGGGCGCTGATTCGTGGGCGTGGTCGTGGACGTGGTGGTCCTTCGGCTCGCCGAAGAACGTGAGCATGACGACGCGCGTCATGTACAGCGCAGTGAGCGGCAGTGAGATGATGACGCCGGCGAGGACGAGCGGACTCAGGTTGCTGTTGTGGACGCCGACGAGGATCTCGTCTTTCGCCCAAAAGCCCGAGAACGGCACGAGGCCGGCCATCGCCAGCGCGCCGATCGCGAACACCGGCGCGGTGATCGGTAGCTTGTCCCAGAGGCCGCCAAGCTTGTCGACCTCCTGCTCCTCCGTCGCGTGGATCACCGAGCCGCATGCCAGGAACAGCAGCGCCTTGAAGAACGCGTGCGCGAAGAGATAGAGCATCGCTGCGCCGACAGCGCCCGAGCCGAGCGCGACAAACATGAGGCCGAGGCTATTGAGTGTCGAGTACGCGACGACGCGCTTGATATCGCGCTGCGCGAGGCCGACGAACGCCGCGAGCAGCGTCGTGATCAGGCCAATGGCGGTGATCAACTCCGGCATCCGGTCGACCGACTCGAACAACGGCAGCATGCGGGCGACAAGATAGACGCCGGCGACGACCATCGTCGCGGCGTGGATCAGTGCCGAGACGGGGGTCGGGCCCTCCATTGCGTCCGGCAGCCAGACGTGCAGCGGGAACTGCGCCGATTTGCCCATCGCGCCGGCGAGCATGCAGATCGCCGCGCCGGCGAGCCACTTGCTGTTGATGTCGCCGTTCTCGGCTAGCTCGAGGATCGTCTGAATGTTGAAGGTGCCGGTCTGCGTGAAGAGAATGATGATGCCGATGAGCAGCCCGACGTCGCCGATGCGCGTCGTGATGAAGGCTTTCTTCGCCGCCTCGGCGGCCGACTGCCGGTCGTTGTAGTAGCCGATCAGCAGCATCGAGCAGAGACCGACGAGCTCCCACGCGAAATAGAGCAGCAGGAGATTATCGGCGAGCACCAGCGTCAGCATCGACGCGACGAACAGCGATACGATCGCGTAGAACCACCCGTAGCGCCGATCGCCCTTCATGTAATTGGTCGAGTAGATCATCATCAGCAGCGCGACGAAGGTGACGCAGAACAGCATGACGAGCGTGATCTGATCGACGAACGTGCCCATCCGGATCTCGATGAAGCCGGGGATGTTCGACCACTGCCAGCTGCGCGCGACGCCGTGAAAGTCGCACGGATTCTTGTGGGCGACACCGCCATTGCAGAACGCGAGCAACTTTCCGTTGCCGTCCCCGATGGCATCGGCGACATCCTTGCCGATGATCAGCACGATGGCGAAGGTGATCGCCATCAGGCCGATGGCGATGAAGTCGCCCTTTCGGGGCAGGCACGGGCTGAGGAGCAGCAGCACGAGGAAGCCCAGGATCGGCAGCGCCGGTAACACCCAGGCGTCGCCGAGGCCGATGCCGAATGTCGTGATGCCCGACCCGACTCCGCCGTCGGTGAGAAGCAGTGCGCTCACCATCGCAGCGTGTCAATCTCGTCGACGTTCGCCGTGCCGCGGTTGCGGAAGACACGCAGCACGATCGCGAGCGCGAGGCCGACCTCGGCCGCCGCGATCGTGATCACGAAGATGGCGAAGATGATGCCGACGAACAGCGACGGCGCGGTATAGACGGCGAAGGCGACCATATTGATGCTCACGGCATTGAGCATGAGCTCAACCGACATGAGGATCAACACGGCGTTGCGCCGCGCCAGTACGCCGTACACGCCGATGGAAAAGAGGATCGCGCTGAGCATGATGAAATGCTCGAGCGGGATACTCTCGCTGACGACCTCCAACTAGTGCTCCCCCTCTTCCTGCATCGAGATGACGATGGCGCCGACGAGCGCTACCAGCAATACGCCGGATGCGACCTCAAACGGCACCGCCCAGCGGTTGAACAGCGCATCGCCGATCGAGTTGAACGGGACGACGGTGAGTTGGCCGGGATCGCGCGGCCATTCCGTCTGGCTCATCATCGCGATGAATGCGCCGACAAGTACGAGCGCGGCGACGGCGGCCAGTGGTCTCTGGTCGCCGTCGAGGTTGTCTTTCAGGTCCTTTGGTCGCGACAACATCAGCGCGAAGAGGACCAGCACGGTGACTGCGCCACCGTATATCAGAATCTGCACGAGCGCGAGAAACTCCACGGACAGCAGGATGTAGATGCCAGCGACGCCGAGCATTGAGACGATCAAGAAGAGAGCGGCGTAGACGATGTTCCTGACGAGGACCACCCCCAAGCCGCCCACGATGACGGTCGCAGCCATGATGTAGAAAAATAGTTGGGTCATGCCCTGAGACCGGGCTCCACCTTCTTCTCCTTGGACTGCGATAGCAGTTGATCAAGGTCCAACACGAGCTGTGAGCGGTCGTACCGCGAGAGCTCGTGGCCCGCCCACGTATTGTTCATGCCGATCGCCTCGAAATTGCAGACCTCAACGCAGATGTTACAGCGCATGCAGCGTCCGTAGTCGATCCAGAACTCATCGATGATCTTGCGGCGCTTGCTCTCGCCGGTCGCGTGCTTCGGGTTGTCCTTCATGACGACGGTCATGCACTCGACGGGGCAAGCGCGCTCGCAGGCGTGGCAGCCCGTACAGAACGGCTCGTCCTTGCTTTCGTCCCAGATCAGGATCGGGAAAGCACGGTCGCGGTTCGGGATGTCGCGGTGCACCGTCGGGTATTGGATCGTCACCGGCTTGCGGAAGGCGGCGCGCATGGTCATCCCCAGGCTCTTCATGATGCCGATCATCAGACCACGCTCCTTGCCTCGACCTGCACCATCCGCAGCGGCAGCCGCGGCTTGACGCGCACCGACTGGTACACGAGCGCAACCAAGCCGACTGCGCCGGCGCCGGATGTGATGAACAGGAAGACGTCCGGCAGATCATAGACAATGACCAGGCCATTGAGAAAGATCTGCGCCAGCGCGAACGGGATGAGCACCTTCCACGAGTACGACATCAGCTGATCGACGCGGAGGCGCGGGAACGATGCGCGCACCCACAGGTAGAAAAAGATGAAGATGCTCATCTTGACGACGGTGAGAAGCAGTTGATAGCCCCAACCGATGTCTCGGCCGAAGGGCCACTCCCAGCCGCCGAGAAATACGAAGGCGCCGAGCAGGCTGAAGACGTACATGTTGACGTATGCGGTCAGCTGGAACATCGACCAACGGATGCCGCTGTATTCGATGAATACGCCGCCGGCGACCTCGGATTCCCCCGTCGGAATGTCGAAGGGCTGGCGCTCGAGCTCGGCGATCGACGCCGTCAGGAAGATCAGGAAGCCTAGAGGCTGCCAAACGATCAACGGCACCTTGTCCTGGTAAAGGATGATGTCGTAGACATTCGCACTGCTCGTGATCATGACGATGCCGACCATCGCGAGGATCAGCGGGACCTCGTACGAGATCAGCTGCGCGGCGGCGCGCATGCCGCCGAGCAGCGCGTACTTGCTATCGGAGCCCCAGCCCGCCATCAAGAATCCGATGAACGACAGACCCGAGACCGCAAGCAGGTAGATCAGGCTCAGAGGCAGCGGGCTGATGAACCAATCGGCCGTGAACGGTATCGCGACGAACGCGAGAAACGCCGGAACGAAGATCGCGAATACGGCAAGCTCGAAAGCAATCGGATCCGCTGTCGCCGGCCGTAGGTCTTCCTTGACGAGGAGCTTCAACATGTCGGCGATCGGCTGTAGCAACCCGAACGGGCCGGTGCGCGTGGGGCCGAGGCGCTGCTGCATTCGGGCGACGATCTTGCGCTCGTACCATGTGGCGTATGCGACGCCGACTGTCATGAGCAGCGTGATCACAATCAAGCCAACGACAGAGGCAAGCCACCCCGGCATGTCGATTGATGGCGCCGAAAGTAGCATCAGTTACCTATCCACATCACAGAGAACGATATCCATCGAGCCGAGAATCATGACCGCATCGGCGAGAAATTGGCCGATCGTCATCTCGCGGAGCGCCGAGAGATTGCAGAACGACGGCGAGCGCATCTTCAGGCGGTAGGGCTTGTCGCCGCCCTTCGATACCAGG
>JBBSDV010000171.1:0-6511 GCA_038240335.1 Dehalococcoidia bacterium | reverse complement strand
GGGTATTCGCGACGCGCTTGCGGACGCTTGCACCGTGCGCGCCCTCGCTGAAGCTTGCGGAATCGCTACTCGTCCCGGTCGAAGCCGATGCCGCATCGTAGCACCGCGCGGGCTCGCGCCACAACGCTACTGAGCGGCTGTTGGGACAGTGGTTGCGTTGTCCGCGCTGGTCGCACTCGGTTCCGGCTTACCGCTGAATGCCACGAGCGCCGTGTCGACGCATCCCGGCTTCTCCTGGCCCCCGGGAACCGCGGGCGGGGGATACTGTCGCCAGTCCAGGTCGTAGACGCCAGCCGCTGGGAATGTGCCGTCGGCCAGCGCTTCCGAGCGCCGTAACAACTGCGCCGTCTCGACGTCAATCCAGTATCGAGAGGCGGTCGCGGTGTCCTTTCCGGGTGCGGTGAAGGGCATCTCGAGTTCATGGACACGTCGTCCGTCGATCGTCGAGAACCCGCGATCGAGAACCTGTGTCCAGTCGACGTTCGAGACGAAGGCGTCCCATGGCAGGTGACCGATGTCGGTGTCGGCCTGGGTTAGCTCCGTGTTGGCATTCAACGTCTTGTAGCGATAGACGCTCACTGCGGTAGGCGAGGTCGGGCAGTAAAACGTCAGTGATTCGGCGAAGGTAATCGCCGTGCCGGCGGTCTTCATCGCCTGGAATGAGCGCGTGACGAAGGTGTGGCCGCCCGCGCGATACTCGTCGGTGGGGGGAATGCGCGGCGTTGAGAAGCGGAAATGGCCGTCGTTCTGCAGACGGCTCACCTCGTTGCGTACGAGCGCGCGTTCTTGCGGCGTCATGTCGTCCCAGGACGTTGCTCCGAGTACATCGGCTGCCGGGCTGCGCTCTCGCGATGCGGGGCCAATGGGCGTCGGCGCCGGCGGCTGGGCCGATGCTTCCTTGCTCACGGATGATCCGCCGGCCAGCGTGAAAATGACGATCGCAACGATCGCCGAAACGAGGACCACGCCGACACCGATGAGGACGTGTCGCGTCTTCCATTCGAACGGCGCTTTATCCGTCTTCCTGGCTTTTGGTGACACGCTGTTCCTTCATCGTATGTGTATTCGCGCCCTGCCCTCGTGATACGAGAGCGCGGCGGCGGCGGTTGTATTTCGATTCGGGCGCCGTTAGTCCTCGAGCGTGCTTGTGTCGCCTTCCGGCAGTCCGAGTTCGCGCGCCTTCAGCAGGCGTCGCATGATCTTGCCCGAGCGCGTCTTCGGCAGTGATGCGATGAAGTCGATCTCGCGCGGCGCGACGCCCGGGCCGAGCTTCTTGCGAGCGAACTGCAGCAGCTCGCCACGCAGCTTATCGCTGGGCTCATAGCCGTCCTTCAGCGCCACAAACGCTTTCACGATCTCCATCGCGACGGGATCGGGCTTGCCGATGACGCCGGCCTCGGCGACGGCCGGATGCTCAATGAGCGCGCTCTCGACCTCGAAGGGGCCGACGAGATGCCCGGCGGTGTTGATCACGTCGTCGGAGCGTCCGACGAACCAGAAGTAGCCGTCCTCGTCCATGCGCCCGCGATCGCCCGTGACGTACCAGCCGTTCGCGAACTTCGACCGGTACATCGCGTCGTTGTTCCAGTACGTCCGGAACATCGAGGGCCAACCCGGCCGGAGCGCGAGGTCGCCCTCCTCGCCGGCGGGTTGCACCTTGCCCTCCGAGTCGACGACGGCGGCCTCGATCCCGGGCATCGGCTTGCCCATGCTGCCGGGCTTGATCGGCAGGATCGGGTAGTTGGCGATCATGATCGAGCCGGTCTCCGTCTGCCACCAGTTGTCGTGGAATGGCAGCCCGAGCGCGCGCTCCGCCCAGACGACCGCCTCCGGATTCAGCGGCTCGCCGACGGACATCGTGTAGCGGAGGCTCGAGAGATCGTACTTCTTCGGCAGATCCTCGCCGGCTTTCATCAGGAGGCGGATGGCGGTGGGCGCCGTGTACCAGACCGTCACCTTGTGGCGCTGGATCACGTCGTACCACTTGCTCGCCGAGAAGCCGCCTTCGTAGATCAGCGACGTGACGCCGTTGGTGTGCGGTGCGAACATGCCATACGACGTGCCGGTCACCCAGCCCGGATCTGCGGTGCACCAGTAGATGTCGCCGGGACGCAGGTCGAGCACGTACTTGCCCGTCGCGTAGTGGCCGAGTACCGCCTGATGGACGTGGACGGCGCCCTTCGACTTGCCCGTCGTGCCGGATGTGTAATGCATGACGGCAGGGTCTTCCGGCTCGGTTCGCACGATGTTGTACTCCGGCGATGCGTCCTGCATCAGCGCGTTCCACGAGAGTTCGCCATCGGCGAGCTGCGGTTCCTTGCCATGCTCGACCATGATGATGTGCTTGAGCGCGGGTAGCGCCGGCTTCATCTGCTCGACCTTCGAGCGCTGATCCGGCGAGGTGACGAGCACGCTCGCGCCGGCGTCGCGCAGGCGGTCGCCGGCGGCATCGGGGCCGAAGGCGGAGAACAGCGGGCCTGTCACGCAGCCCGCTTTGAGCGCGCCGAACACCGCGGCGTAGAGCTCCGGCACACGATCCATGAAGCAGAACACACGCTCGCCCTTCGCGACGCCCAGCTTGGCAAGCACGTTGGCGAACTGATTCGACATCCGGGCGGCGTCTGCGTACGTGTACTGCTCCTGGCGGCCGTCCTTGCCCTCCCAGAGCCAGCAGATGCGTTCGCCGTTGCCGTGGACGACATGCCGGTCGAGCGCTTCGTACGCGATGTTGAGTCCGCCGCCGGGCAGGCCGTCGAGTTCGGACATGATGTCGGGATAGCGGAAGCGGGCGCGGATGGCGTCGTAATCGTCGAGATTCGGCCGGACGCTGAACGCATCGACGGATGGTTTCGGGATCGTGGGATAGTCCATACGCGGACCTCACGGGCTTGGCATTTGAGGGTTGGCCGAATGTGGCTCAATCTATCGCGCGGCCTGAACGCGGTCAACGCCGATTGCCGCGCTCTAATCGCACCGTTACGATGCGAGCACGAAAGGACGGCCGATGTCCAGATTACTCCTTCTGTTTGCCGCCGCGGCGGCGCTCGCGTATTTCGGTGTGGCCTGCGGCGGCTCCGATAGCAAGTCGACGGCGCCTACCGTGATGGTCGCCTCGCCCGTTCGGCCCGGCGGCACGTCGCCGGCCGTTACAGCGACGGCTGCCGCCACGCCCGGCACTGCTGATGATGCGACGCAGGAAGCGCTGACAATCGACCAGTTGCGCGACATTGCGCCGATCGTGCTCGCGTCAGCCGAACTGCCGGCGGGATACACCGTACGTGCGGCACAGCCGATCACGCGCGGCCAGGTGATCGCCTCACAGCTGGGCGTGCCGAAGCTGGCCCGCTACCTTAGCGGCTCCGACCTCGCGGGTGATTGGGTGTCGCTGTACACGAAATCGGACCAGACATCGTCGATCAGCTCGATCATCCATCGCTTTGCGACCGGCGCTTCGGCCGGCGGATTTGTTGACGCGACGGCAGGCCTGGTAACGGGCGACTATCCGACGGCCACCTCGATTGAGCGCGTGCAGGCCGAGAGCATCGGCGACAAGTCGGTCTTTATGCGCTACCACCTGCCGGGCGCGCGGCTGCTCGAGTACACGTGGTCGCAGGGGCGGCTCGTCGGCGACATCGTGCTTCGCTATGCCGGCGATACCGAAGGCCCGGACGACGTCGGCCTCGTCGTCTCGCTCGCGCGGAAGCAGGAGGCGAAGATGCTGGCCTTCGCGCAGTGATGTCGCCGCTGTCCGAGTGTGTGAGACTGAACGTACGGCCGCGATAGACGCGGCCAGAAGGAGCGTTGCGATGCCGAGAAAAGACGAACGCGAGCCGTTCTATCGCGTCGACGTACCGGAAGCGAAGGAAATGATGACCGGCGACGACGTCGCCGTGATCGATGTTCGGGAGCCCGGCGAGTACCAGTCGGGGCATCTGCCCGGTGCGACGCTGATCCCCGTGAACAGCGTGTTCGCCCGGCGCGAGGAGCTGCCGAAGGATAAGAAGATCGTCTTCGTCTGCGCCGTCGGCCAGCGCAGCGCCCTCGCCGCCGAGATGGCGGCCGCCGCCGGCCTGCCGGCCGAGCAGCTGTACACCCTCGACGGCGGCACGGAGGCGTGGCGGAAGGCAGGGGAGACGGTTGAATAGTTTGTAGTTCGTCGTTTGTAGTTCGTAGCTCGCCGGGTCTGAGTTCAGGTGCAGTAGCGTTTCCTAACGCAGACCGGTCGGGACCGAGGCGTCACTACCGCGTGTGTGCTCGAGCTTCGCAGGCGGCGTTGATCCATCGCGGGCGCACTCCGTGAAATGCAAATGTCACCGTGATCGGCATATGGTGAACTACAAACGACAAACTACAAACGACAAACTCCCCCCACCGTCGTTCTCTGGGACATCGACAATACGCTGCTCTATACCGGCGGCGCGGGCAGTCTGGGGATGACGCGCGCGTTTCGCGATCTCTACGGCGTCGACGATGCGTTCGGGCGGGTGGAATTCTCAGGGCGGACGGATACCGCGATCTTTCGTGATTGCGCGCGCGCGAACGGATTCGGCGATGACGTGCTCGACGCGGAGCAGCGCCGGTTCGCCGACACCTACATCCCGCATCTGGAGCGCGCGCTGATTGAGGTGCCGCGCGGCCATCTGATGCCCGGGATCGCCGCAATCCTCGCGGCACTCGACGCGCGGGACGACGTGATGCAGGGGCTCGGCACGGGCAACTTCCGGCGCGGCGCCGAGATCAAGCTGCGGCACTTCGGCATCGACGAGTATTTTCCGGCGTGCGTCGGCGGCTTCGGCGATGACGCTGAGGAGCGAGCAGAGGTGATCCGTATCGGCATTGAGCGCCTGCGCTCGGGGGCATCTGGCAACACGCGCATCGTGATCGTCGGCGATACGCCGCACGACGTGGCGGCGGCGCGCGCGAACGGCGCCTACGCGCTCGGCGTCGCGACTGGCCGCGACAGCGTCGCCGATCTCCTCGCCTGCGGGGCAAACGCAGCGCTCGATGACCTCTCGGACATCGAGCGCGCGATCGCTCTCATCTGTGGCTCGTGAGGCTACTCGATCAGCTTCACGTAATGCACCGCCGACGTCGCGTCGTACGTGTTCGCGAATGAACTGGTTGTGATGTCCGCGTCGACGAAGCGCACCTGGATGTCGCAGCTACTGCCGGTGCATGTACCCGCATAGCCCTCAAGAAAAACGAGCGCGAAGCGCTGGATTGTCACGTCGTCCGACGAGCCGTTGCCGAACGAATCGATCACTGGGATAAGGAATATGCGACGGCTGCAGAGCGCGGTAGACGGAGATGGTGGGCACGCTCCGTCTGCCCATGGATTGCAGGCGGGCGCGATCTGGTACTTACTTCCGGGCGGCACCGATGTCGAAGTCGCTGTGGCTGCCGTCGTGTTCGTCGGCGACGGACCGGGCGTGTTCGTCCGGGTCGGCGTCGCGGTCGCAGTGGCCGGCACCGCTGTCGCGGTGTTCGTCGGAGTCCGCGTAGCCGTGTTCGTGCTCGTCGGTGTGTTCGTCGGCGTATTCGTGCTCGTCGGGACGGGCGTGATCGTCGGTGTGTTCGATGGCGTGTTCGTCGGCTGCTTGAGGTTTGGCGCGACGGCCGGCGAGAACAGGCGGCCGCCCGCGGATGGAGGCATCTGACCCTCAACGAGCAACTGGGCGACGCCGTCGAGCGGGCCGGCGGAAGCGCTAATGCCGGGGAACGCCTCCGCGAATGTGTCGCACGCCGTGCTCGTGTATTGCTTGCGGAAGTCGACGGCGTCTTTTGTGGGACCGGTCATATTTCCGGTCTTAGGCTTGCAATCCGGACCCTCGCAATCAGGTGCAGTCTCTCCGACGCCGGGCGCGCAGCCGGTGTAGTTCACGGAACAAAGCTGGCTCGCGCTGCCGTAGGTGGCGGACGTCTCGTAATCGCTCGCACCGTTGCCGTCGATCCGGATTGCCCCGAAGTTACCTTCCGTGCCACCGCCGGAGTCGTACTTGACCGTCACGAGCGCGCCGGACGTGATGCCGTTCATCGTGGTCTGCGTGATCGACCACGGCACGACGCCGGTTGCGGCGCCGGGCGAGAACTTGCCGGCTGCGGCCTTTGCCCCGATACCGTGACTTGCGACGCCGAGCACCTTGATGAACGAGAAGGAGTGCGACTTGTTGATCGTGACCGTGACGACGGGCGCAGTCGTGCCGCCGCTGACGGCGAAGGTCACCTTGCTCCAGTCGACGTTGTTCTTGACGGCCCAGGCCTGCGCCACCGTGCTCGCCGAGCTCGCGTCCGGTAACTCTTGCCCGGCGGCGAGGGCGATGCTGTCGGCGTCGTTCTGCAGCGAGCGGCGCTCGGCCGAGAAGCTGCCGAGGTCGATCGCGATGCCGGCCATGCCGAGCAGTACCGGCAGCAACCCCGCCGTGAGCATGATCATCTGCCCGCGCTCGTGCTTCTTGAAGAATGATCGCAATACTCGTCGCACGGGTACCCCCTCATGGAGCGTCCGGCCCGT
>JBBSDV010000170.1:0-6513 GCA_038240335.1 Dehalococcoidia bacterium | reverse complement strand
CTGCTCGGCCTCATCGCCGCCGCTGACGACGTTGAGGAGGACGCGGCCGCGCGTGATGCGCTGGAGCGTCGCGGTCATCTGTGCCGCGAGCGTCGGCAGTACGAACCCGGGACGAAAGGCGACGAGGAACTTCAACTGTTCAGTGTCGCGCGCGAGCGCGGCCGTGACGAGCCACGCGTCTTCGCACAGGACGCCGGTCGGCGTCAGGACGCCGGCGAAACCGAGGCGGTCGGCCGCCTGCGCGACCTGGCGCAGGTAGTCGATGTCCGCCGTACGCGCGCTCGGTGGGAGTTTGCCCGACGGGTCGGGAAAGAAATCGACGACCGAGCGCCCGTCTCCGGACGTCGGCAAGAACCAATGCACCTCGATCGGTCGTTCGCCCGACATGGTGGTCGTCACGCACACCCTGCTTTCTGTGTACCGCACCGGGGACCAGCGTCTCGAATGTTAGCGCGTCGGCGATTGTCAGTGCGACATTCACGGGCCGCTATCGCGAGCACGTGCATCGCGTGGGGAGAACCACTGGTTCGGGCCGGCGGCCTGACCTCAGCCGTCGCTTTCGGCGGCGGATTGGCGAAAGTGGTCCTGGACGAGCGCGGCAGCAGCGGCGCGCGCATAGCCTTGCGTCAGCTGGGACTGCAGAACATCAACCGCCACCCAGACACGGCGCTGGCCGAATGGCCGGTGGTAGACGCCTTCGATCTCGCGGACAGCCTCGCCGTCGGGATCGAGTTCGTACCGAATCGACCGGCCGGATGGGCGGATGCAGAACATTGCCCGCGGCTGAACGCCTCCGAGCTCGCATTCGATCGTGCACTCGACGCCCTGGGCCGTCGCGAAATCGGCGACTTCCTCGAAAGCGGATTGCAGGACGGTCTGGATCATCCGGCGGAAGACCGCGGCCATCGGCGTCCGCACGCCGATGCTGCTTCGCCGCAGTTCGTATGACTGCCGCGCGTGCAGGATGCGGGCCTTCCAATCCTCCGTCACGCGACAACCTCGGACATCATAAACAGACCGGTGAGCCATAGTCGGCGACCAGAGCGCTCACGCGCTTTGCGCCGCATCCTCGTGGAGCGTCGGGTGCCAGCCGTTCGAAAGCAATGTCGAGATCTCCGCGCCGTCTTCGGGATACAGCAGCAGCGTCGAGCGCCAACCGCCGATGCGGGCGGCCGAGTCGCCAATGCGTTCGAGCACCCGCTTCATCGCGAGCTCCGCAGATTCGCCATCTTGCTCGGTGAGGAGGATGCCGACGCATTGCGGACTCACGAGGCCCGCGAGATCCGTGCTGCGGACGGCTTGCGGCACGTGCGAGGCCGCGCTCTCGATGCGGCGCGCCGCTCGCGGATCGTCGCCGCCCGCCTCGAGAAGCAGCAGCGCGAAGGGGGCGCCGTAGCGGCTCGAACGGTTCACTTCATCGAGGACGCGCAGCCAGAAATACCAGCCGGCGTGCAGTCCGGTCGCGTCATCGAGGAGGACCCACGTTTCATTCATCACGTGAGTATCGGATCGAGCAGGCTGGGCATGTAGTCGGGAACGTTGCCAGTTCTTATGTTGAGCCGGCGCGCGCGTATGGTTGCCTCGCCATCTTCAATTGCCTAAGCTCTCAGCGATGGAGCCGATCGAACCGATCACCGGCAAAGCCCTGCGCTTCCCTCCGGGCCGCGTCGAGATCAAGCTCGATGCGCCGCACCGGAGCGCGTATCGTGCGCTGTACGCCCGATACCAGTCCTACAACGCCGGGCTGCCCGTCCTGCGCGAGCGCGACTTCGATGGCCGTAGCGTGAAGGTCACTCAGCAGGAGCTCGATGCGCTCAACGCCGCATTCGCATCCCTGTCGGTAACATCCGAACGAGGCGAAAGTGCCTTTGGCGGGCAGGAGTCGACGAAAACGAAGCTGTACAAGCGGACGCAGTACCTCTCGTAGGCCGAACGCTTGAAAGGAGTCTCGTCATGGGTAAAAAGGACAAAGGCAACCGCGAAACCAAGAAGCCGAAGCAGAACAAGGACAAGAAATAGGCCCCGTCTATCCACGGCGTGCCTCCGTCCGGTTCCGTTTGTCGTCCGGAGTCTAGCTTCGCGCCTAATTTTTTATTGCGGTACACTGTCTCTCTAAGCCTGCTCGAATCCGGGAATGAGCCTCGGACTAGCCCAGAGGGACGATCTTATGCCAACTACGACGGTGCCCGCCGCACTCCTGGCGGCGATAAAAGCTCGTAAGTTCACAACCGTCGCGCGCATGTTCGCTTCTCCGGTCGACTTCCATGCGTGGTCACCCGTCGGTCATTGGGTCGCCGAAGACGCGGCAACGGTGGCGAAGATCATCGAGGTTTGGTTCTCCCCCGGTGCCGGTTCGGTGATCACGTGGAGCAGCGAGACGACGGGCGCTCGCGGCGCAGCGAGCCTCGAATTCGAGATCGCCTGGAACACAGATCCTGACGAGCAGGGACGCGTACTGCGGCAGGCATTCCTTATGACCGTGAAGAACGACAAGATCGTGTCGGCCCGCGTGTACTGCGCTGGCCTGCACACGGAGTTCCCGGAAGTCGACCTCGAGAAGCAGCGCCGCTCGAAAGGCCTCGCCCTGGGCAAGCCGAACGTGCCGGCGAAGGCCGTCGCGGCGAAGGCGAGCTAAGGTCGACGGACCTTTGCCGTGGTTGAGGCACCCGCGCGCCACCACTGAGCCGCGTAACTTCGAGCCTACGGCTCGAACGGTGGACCAGCGGTACGGATGCCGAGCGTCATCATGCGGATCTGATGGCGTTCTCGCTCGTTCCCGCTTGCCACCCGCCCTTCCCTCTTCGTTCCTCGTTTGCTTCCCGCCTCCCAATCGTTTTCGAGTTCCCACCTCTCACGTCTCGCTTCCCACTCCCAACATCGTGCCGCTTGGCGTTTCTCGCTTCCCGCATCCAATAGCACCGCGCTATGCTAGGATCGTTCCAACGAACGCGACACCCTCAAGGAGGGACCGATGACGACGGACGTACAGACTCCCGGCTACAAGCGCACATTCCCGCGCGACGTCCGGCTCAAGAACGGCAAGACACTCAAGCTCCGGCTCCTAGACGCGGGCTGCCGTGAAGAGCTCCTCCGATTCGCCCGCGCCCTCCCGCGTATCGACCTGATGTTCCTCCGCATGGACATCACCGACCCCCGCAACATCGACGAATGGCTGCGCAACGTCGAGGCGGCGCGCACGATTACCGTGCTGGCGTTCGACAACGACACGCTGGCCGGCTGGGCGAGCCTCCACCACGACGAGGTGCTCTGGACCCGCCATATCGGCGAGATCCGGACGATCGTCGGCGGCGATTACCGCGGCATCCGCCTCGGCGAGCGTCTCGTCGAGGAGATCTTCACCATCGCCAAAGACCTCGGCCTGAAGAAGATCACGGCGCAGATGACGGCCGACCAGAAGGGTGCGCGCGCCACGTTCGAGCACATCGGCTTCCACCCGGAAGCCCTCCTCGCAGACCACGTCGTCGACGCCGAAGGCCGCATGCACGACATGCTGATCATGTCGTACGACATCGACGGCTTCAACGACTGACGAGCGTCCTATCCTCGTACTGCCGGAAGACTCGCCCGATGCGGGCGCCCTTGCAGCGCCAATGAGGCACCGAGTCCTCTCGCGCCGATACGATGCGACGTAGCTATCCTAAAATTCACGCGTGGACGGAACGAAGGGCGCACACGCCGGCCACTCTTTCGCCCCACAGCATCGCGCATTCGCCGCCGTTTAAATCTTCGGCGCGACCGCCGCTAGCGCGGCCTTGCTGCCGCTCGCGGCGGCGTGCTTGCCGTTGCCGTTGGTGTGGCCGTTGCCATTGCCGCTCTTCGCGGCGGAGCCGAAGCTCGGCAGATCGCTGACGGGCACGTTTGCGGCGGCGCGGAGCTGCTGGAACTCGCCGGCGCAGTACTCGGCGATCGTCGCTACGTCCGGAATGATGTCGGGGTCAGACATCACCGTGAGGTAGAGGGATTTGTCGTAGCTCGTGATGCCGGCGCCGATGCCGAGGTCGCCGGCGAGGGGTACCATCGGGTAGTGCGCCAGCATCCGATGGCCGACGGTGTACAGCGGGATCATCGGCCCCGGCACGTTGGTGCAGACGAGGTTCGCGCCGCCGGGCGGCACGCCGCCCATGCCCGCGAGGGCGTGGAACGCCGCCGGCACGTTGCTCGACAGATGCGAGAGCGCCTCGAAGGCATTTGCCTGCTGCGTCGATTTCAAGCGCTCCATCTCGGCGTGGACCGCGGCGAGACGCAGCACCGGGTCGGTGATGCCGACGGGCACCTCGGGCAGCATCATCGAGACGCGGTTACCGAGAGCGCCCTTTTCGTCCTCCTTGCGCACGTTCACCGGGATCATCAGCCGTAGCTTCATGCCTTCGGTCTTGACGCCGCGCGCCTGCAGGTAGCGGCCGAGGCCGCCGCCGAGGATCGTCAGCATGACGTCGTTGACGGTGCCGCCGAGCGCGCCGCGAATGCCACGCACCTCCGCGAAGGACATCTCCGTCCAACCGATATCCCGCTTGCTGCCGATGGGCTTGTTCCACGGCGTCTTCGCCGGCTGGCGCATCGCCGCCGGCATCGCCGTCTGAATGGCGCGCGCAAGCTCCGTCGCCTCGCGCATCTGGCCGCGCGGGTCGAGGAGGCTCTGCTGCCAGTCGGTGAACGCACGCAGGCCCTGGTTCCACTGGTCAAACATCGCGTCGGCCCACGATGTCAGCGGCTGGGGCGATGGCGCGGGGTGCCATGGCTCCGCCGGCGGCGGCGTCGGCTCCGGGTTGGGTACAAGGTCGAGCACAGCGAGCAGCAGCTCGATGCCAGAGACGCCATCGACGAGACAGTGGTGAACCCGGCTCAGATACGCCGTGCGGTTACCCTCGAGGCCCCGAATCACGGTGATGTCCCAGAGCGGGCGGTCGCGCGGCAGCATCTCGGCGAAAAGCTCGCACGAAAGCCGTCGCAACTGCTCGTCCGTGCCGGGTGCGGGCAGCTTGACGGCGCGCAGGTGTCGGTCGAGCGAGAACTGCGAGTCGTCCTCCCACGTTGGATGGCCGGCATAGAACGGCGGGATCACCGCCCGCTGCCGGTAGCGCGGGATGAGGTGCATCCGCGCGGCCATGCTGGCGTAGAAGCGGTCGAAGGAGATATCGCCGTCGTAGATCGCCACAGAACCAATGTGCAGCGGCGCGTCCGGCTTCTCGAAATAGAGAAACCACGCGTCCTCGGCGCTCATGCGTCGTGTCAAGGTGGCTGCGGGCATAGGACTCCTCCGACGCCGCCGTCACGTTCGGGCGGGGAATGTATGACAATTATACGCGCAAGTGGCGCCCGGGGACATTACCGTAATGCTAATAAATGGACGAACTTTCCACATACCGGCGGTCGCGTGCTGATACGAAGGGGCGCATTACCAATTACTGTATGATGCGTGGTGTGAAGATGCCGATCTGCCCACGCGGGGAATGACTGTGACGAACGGCGTGAGTCCCGAGCCCGATCTCGCCGGCTACGAGCCGACAAGCCGGCCGATCTGGTTGGAAGCCTTCTTCCCGCTCGACTGGGTCGCGCTCCACCTCTCCCCGATCTACTACGGCTTCGGGGTTCCCCGCGGCAACGGCGAGCCTGTCATCCTCGTACCGGGCTTTCTCGGCGATGACCGCTACCTGACCGAACTGCACCTCTGGTTGCGCCGCATCGGCTACAAGCCGTACTTCTCCGGCATTGGTCGCAACGTCGACTGCCCCGAGCTCCTCACGCAGCGCCTCGTCATGACGATGCGCCAGGCCCAGGCCGACACGGACAAACCCGTGACGATCGTCGGGCACAGCCTCGGCGGCATGCTCGCTCGCGCCGCCGCGCACCGGCAACCGTCGCTGGTGAAGCAGGTGATCACGCTCGGCTCGCCGTTCCGCAGCGTGCGGGCCCACCCCCTCGTCCTCAGCGCAGCAAACTTCGTCCGCTCGAACATTGTGCTCGACCGACGGCAGCGCCGGGAAGTGACGAACAGCTGCTTCACACCGCAGTGTCCGTGTGAGTTCGTCAGCGCTCTCCGCGATGAAGACCCGGACGATTTTGTCCGCGTCGCCGTCTTCTCGAAATGCGACGGAGTCGTCGACTGGCGCTCCTGTGTCGAAGACGACCCGCTGCTGAATCGCGAAGTGACGGCGACCCATGTAGGCATGGCGTTCAATCCTGATGTGTACCGCGTCGTCGGCAACCTGCTCGCCGGCATCCGCGAGCCGAGCATGCACGCAATCCCATAGCTCGGAGCGAGGCCCATCGGCTTCACTGTTCACGCGATCCGCTCTCAAATGGATCACCGCCGGAGCACGTCCCTCACTGACGCGCGGCCACGTCTTCGCCCCGCAAAGCCCCGTCATTGCGTGTATGTTGCTCGCGCTGCATCATTCTTTCGCGCTACGGGTGCCGGGAATACGAGGAGCATCATGCCAAACAGCTTCAAAGTCGGCGACATCGACGTCACAGCGGTATCCGATGGCGAGT
>JBBSDV010000169.1:0-6583 GCA_038240335.1 Dehalococcoidia bacterium | reverse complement strand
TGCCCGGGCGCAGTTGAAAAAGAGATCATTCCCGAGAGGAACCCCGGAGCTCCCGGGCAGAGAGCGCAGCGCTCTCTGCAAGCCGCTCGCCGGTGAATGAGGAACACACGCCTCTGAACGACCGGTGACGGGCCAGCCCAAAGGCGAAGGCAGACCACCGACGTGTCCGCTTACGCCGCGTGCCCAGCTGCAAAGAGATCATTCCCGCGGGAACACGCCGGAGCCCCCCGGCAGAGGGCGCTGTAGTAGGGGCGGGCGAGCTGGTAGACGAACGAAAAGTCGATGTGGTCCGCGATCTGGCGGAGCAGATGGTGTGGCGGGACGAGCTGATCGACGGAGAGTTGGTAGTAGAGCTTGGTCGCGTGCTGGTGGCGTCCCATCATGGTCCGTTCCTCCTTCTCCGGGGGAGCGAGCCCGGACGAAGTATAGCACGTATGACAACTCTGATACGTCGCACAATCGCGCTTATGCGACGCGCGGAGGCAGCCTCGGCTAGGTTCGACAGAGTAGGGTCGTTGCCGGGAGCCCTCAGCCTATAGCCGTCCGACATGACGACTATCGGCTCGAACCGCCGGCCCATAGTGGCGCCGTTCCGTCCGTTGATCCTTCGTCGTGACTATCCCTTGGCTCCGCCCGGCGGGAGGCGTCATACTCCTGCCTACGCCACGCGTCGCGGCGGCGTTCATCCGCCTACGGTGGGAACCCCGACGAAAGCAACGCAACTTCGACCGCTAGGCTTCGTCCTGAGAAGGAGAGAGCAAATGGACGCAACAGAACTGCTATTGCGCGACCACGCGCGGACACATTCCTTGGCTGTCGGCCAGCCGGAGGGCGGCATCTCGATTATCGACGCCGTCGTGGGCGGCCTCGACGACGATCAGATCCGGCGTAGCCCGCAGGCGGGAATGAACTCGCTCGCCTGGCTTATCTGGCATATGGCGCGCTCGGAGGATGCAGGAGTAAACCTCTTGGTCGCCGGCCGGCCCCAGGTGCTCGATGCGGAGGGTTGGCTCGATCGCCTCCGTGTGTCTGTACACGACATCGCCGCCGGCATGACCGACGACGAGGTCTCCGACTTCAGCACGAGCGTGGACATCGCCGACCTGGTGGCGTACCGGGCCGCGGTCGGCCGTAGGACGTGCGAGGTGGTGGCTGCGATGCGGCCGACGGCGCTTGATGAAAAGATCGACGGCTCGCTGATCGAGCGTGCCTTCGCGGACGGTACGTTCAGCGAAAACGCCGGGTGGCTCCGGGGCTTTATGGCGGGCAAGTCAAAGGCGTTCGTGCTGGGCCACGTGGCCACGGGTCACAACTTCATGCACCTCGGTGAGGCGTGGGCGATACGCAGCCTGCTCGGGCTGCGTCTGCCAATCTAGAGGCGGCGGGTATTGACTCGGCCGAGTCGCGGCGTACGATAGCGATCGCGCCCCGCCATGGGGAGGTACGGCGGGGTGGGTCGGCCGACGGAGGCGGAACCTGAGCCCAGCCTATCCCTCAAGCCGCAGTCTCCGCGCGCGCAGTAGAGCAGCTGTTTCGTAAGCCTCTCCACAACGAGCGCTGTGCTGCAGGCGTGGGACGCCCAGCCGTAACCCGGCAGTTATCTGGTATTCCACGAAGCCGCGTAGGCCCGAGCCGCCGGATCGCGCATAATGGCGCCATGCCGATGAATATCAAATACGCTACCCGCTCCGATGGCGCACGCACCGCCTACGGTGTCATGGGCAACGGGCCGCCGCTGATCTTCACACCAGGGTGGGTCAGCCACCTCGAGGTCTTCGACGAAACCGAAGGTGGCCGTGCATTAGCGACACGGCTCGCGGAGCACCACACCCTGGTGATGTACGATCGTCACGGCTGCGGCTTATCCGACCGCGACCGCACGGATTTCACGTACGCCGACGATGTGCGAGACCTTGAAGCCGTCATCCATACGATCGGCGCCGCGCGGATCCGCCTGGTTGCGTATTCGTCCGGAGGGCCGCCGTCGATCGCCTATGCCGCGGCGAATCCGGAGCGCATCGAACGCATCGCGTTCCTCGGCACGACGGCCGGCGGCGTGGCAATGTCGACGGAGCAACGGGCAATGCTTGCCGCCGTGGTCGGCCTCGTGCGCGCTCACTGGGGCATGGGCTCGAAAGCACTTGCGGACGCGATCGCCGGTACCTTTAGTGGCGGTACCGCGACGCCGGAGTTCGTTGCGGAGTTCGATCGCTTCCAACGGATCTCCGTGACCGGCGACGTGGCTGCCAACCTCTTCGAAGCAATACTCAACGTGGACGTTCGCGACCTGGTTGCGCTGCTCACCATGCCGTCGGTCGTCGTGCACCGGCGTGATGACCAGGCCGTTGCGTTCGAAGAAGGGCGGAAACTGGCGATGCTTCTGCCGAACGGCCGGCTCGTGCCCCTTGAAGGCACGAACCACATCGCCTGGGCGGGCGACGTCGATTCGTTGATCGATCCGGTGATCGCATTCTTCGCGGAAGGCGACGCTGCGCCAACCAAGGGCGCCGCCGCGTCTTCCGCTGTATCCGGTGTCCGCACCGTACTCTTCACGGACATCGTCGGCCACACGGAGATGATGCGGCGGCTCGGCGATGCGAAGGGGCGCGAGGTCCTGCGCGAGCACGAGCGGATCACGCGCGAACTACTCAAAGAATACGCCGGCTCTGAAGTGAAGACGATGGGCGACGGATTCATGGCCTCGTTCGGATCGGTGACTAAGGCGATGGACTGCGCGATCGCGCTGCAGCGTGCATTTGCTGTGCACACTGAATCCCGGCCGGAACCGCTCCACGTCCGCGTTGGGCTCAACGCTGGTGAGCCACTTGAGGAAGACGGCGACCTCTTCGGCTCGACGGTGATCCTCGCATCGCGCATCGCCGCCATGGCCGGCGCCGGCGAGATCCTCATCCCGGAGCCGCTGCGCCACCTCCTCGACGGCAAGAACTACGTGTACGCGGACCGCGGTGAAACGGTGCTCAAGGGCTTCGAGGACGCGATGCGGATCTACGAGGTTCGCTGGCGGGAGTGATGCCGTAGAGAAACTACTGATTGGTCGTGGCGCACGGCCTTCGATATACCCCCTTCGCCTCGCGACGCGAGGCCCTTCCATGCCGGCGCTGCGCTCTCTGCACTCCTGCTCGCCGCCGAATGAGGAACACACGCACGGAGCGATCGGCGACCGACAGACCGAGGACGGTCGACCGACCTTAAAGGTTCGCATCAACGACTGACTACGAACCACAAACTACGAGTTACGAGCTACGAGCTACGAACCACGCACGACAAACTACGAATCACGAACCACGAACCACGAACCACGAACCACAAACTACAAACTACAAACTACAAACTACAAACCGCACCCTGTAAACTCCCCTCATGCCAGATAACATCGTCAACATCGACTTCAAGCGGCACTTCCGGCTGCAGCCGGGCGAGCGCGTGCTCGATCTCGGTTGCGGGAGCGGGCGGCACACGCTGGAGGCGGCGCGGTATCCGGCGCGCGTCGTCGGCCTCGATTTCTCGCGCGACGATCTGGTTGCGGCGAAGTTCATGTACGACGACCTCAAGCGCCAGGGAGGGGTCGCCGGTCATGCCGACTTCATCGTCGGCGATGCCGAGAACCTGCCATTCAAGGACGGCGCCTTCGACAAATCGCTCTGCACCGAGGTCTTTGAGCACATCCCCGACGATCGGCGCGGCATCGCCGAGTTCGTGCGCGTGACGAAGCCGGGCGCGGCCGTCGCCGTCAGCGTGCCTGCCTACTGGCCGGAGCGCGCGTACTGGGCGCTGAGCTGGGACTACTGGCACTCCCCCGGCGGCCACGTCCGTTGGTACCGGCCGGGCGAGATGCACGAGATCCTCGTCGAGAGCGGCATCGACGTCGAGTTCGAGCGGCGGCGCCACTCCTCGCAGAGCGCATACTGGTTTCTGCGCTGCATCCACGGCCTGCCGAACGAGAACTTCCCTCCGGTGCGGCTCGCCTGGAAGCTGATCAACGTCCACCACAACCGGCGGATCAAGCTGCTCGAATACATCGAGACGGTGGCGAATCTCGTGATCGGCAAGGATCTCGTCCACTACGGACACAAGCGCGGCGCCCGGCAGGAGCCACCACGGCCGGCGAGCGGCGTGGTTCATGCGCCGGTGGCGGCGATGAGCGAAGGGAAGGCGTGATGGCGACGACTCTCGACCGCTTCCAGTCGATTGATCCGGCGCTCCTCGACATCGGCGCGGATGATCGCGTCATCGATCTCGGCTGCGGCACGGGCCGGCACGTGCTCGAATTGTCGAAGACGCCGGCGAACATCATCGGCGCCGACATCTCGCGCGACGACATTCGGTCCGGCCGCTATCTGCTCGAGATCATGCGGCGACGCGGCGAGGTGCGGGCGCGCGTCCACTGGCTGCAGACCGCGGGCGAGCGCCTGCCGTTCAAAGACGCCGCCTTCGACCGCGTCATTTGTACCGAGACGCTGGAGCACGTCGACGACGACGCGGTGCTGGCCCGCGAGCTCGTGCGGGTGCTGAAGCCGGGCGGCATTCTCGCCGTCAGCGTTCCGGATCAGTACTCCGAGAACGTCTTCTGGAAACTCTCGACGAACTACCGCACGCACGTCGGCGGCCACGTCCGCATCTATCGCCGTGGCGACGTCGTGCGGTTGCTCCGCGGCGCGGGGCTGGAGCCGTACGCCGTGCGTTATCGTCACTCGCTCGAGACGGTGTACTGGCTGAGCCACATCGCCTTCTGGAGCGACTGGGGGAAGCAGGGGCCAATCACGCGCGCGTTCCGCAACGTCCTCGATTCCGGCCGCGCGCGGCAGTCGCGCATCGTCAGCGCGCTCGACGACGCCGGCAATCGCATCCTGCCGAAGAGCATCGTCGTCTACAGCCGCAAGCCGCTGCACGCGCGCGATGGCTCGAATGGCCACCACAAGAGCATACCCGTGCCGCCGCCGGACGAACGAACGACCGTCGCTGTGCGGGCCGTGCCGGCGCCGTTCGCGATCGACCCCGGCCTGCCGGCGGCGGCGAGCGAGCCGCACGCGCAAGCGCTGTCGCTCGATGACGAGATGCGCGTGGCGTTGAAGCTCGACGGCGAAGAGCAGAAACAACGTCTGCTCGAGATCTTGCGCTCGTGCCGGTTCAGCCTGATGCGCGAGGTCGAAGAGCTGAGCGGCGAAGAAGCATCGTCGCCGCGCACGCCCGACGGCCGCTCCGTCAAGGAGATCCTCGGCCACATCACGGCGTGGGAGCGCTGGGTAACGGCGGCGCTCGTCGAGATCGAGGGCGGCGTCCGCGAGCCGGCGATCATGTCTCTCGCCGCCTACCCTGAGGGCATCAGCCGGTACGGATCGGTCGACGTCTTCAACGCCGCCCGCATGGCCGAGGCGCGTGAACGCACGTGGGCCGCGGTACTCGAGGACTCGAACGCGGTCTTCGGGAGGCTCATCTCCACGGCCGAGGGCCTGCCGGCGCAGGCACTCGTGGACACGGCCGATTACTTCTGGCCCGACATCGCCGGCACCGTCCCCTGCGGCCTCTACCTGCTCATGGTGTCCGCGCATCATTACCAGGCGGAACATCTGGTGGAGGTGGCGGGTAGTTCGTAGTTCGTCGTTTGTAGTTCGTGGTTTGTAGTTCTTCCACCGACTATCACCGCTTTATCGTGAATGAATGCAAGATTATAAGAAGCTCAAAGTCTGGGAGAAGGCGCACGCGTTTACGCTAGCTGTGTATCAGATTACGGAGCATTTTCCTCACCACGAGCGTTACGGCCTGGCGAGTCAGCTACAACAACGTTGCTCCAGTTCAGTGCCTTCGAACATCGTCGAAGGCTGCGGACTCAACACGAACGCCGAACTTTTGCGTCATCTGCATATTGCCATGGGGTCAGCGAAAGAGGCAGAGTACCAACTCCTGTTGGCCCGCGACCTCGGTTACATCGATGCCGCGCGGCACAACGCGTTGCACGAACTGGTCGATGAGCTCGAGCGCATGCTCTCCGCCCTCATTACTAAGATCAAGGCCGCGCGTCCGTGATCAATGTGGCGGATGCAAAGAACTACAAACGACAAACTACAAACTACAAACTCAAACTCTGTTTCATCATGTACCAGGGCAACATGTACTCCGGCGGGCAGGGAGTTTACCTGCACTACATCACGCGCGAGCTGGTGAAGCTGGGGCATGAAGTACACGTGATCTCGGGGCGGCCGTATCCGCGGCTTGCGGAGGGCGTCGTCCATCACAAGATCCACAGCTACAGCCTCTGGGCCTTCCTCGACGGCCGGGACGAGCATGCGTACGACGACGCGCCGCAGGCATTCTTCAATCCATGGAACTTCTACGAGTTCGCATCGACGCGCGTCTCGCTCGGCTCGCTGTTCTTCACGTTCTCGATGCGCGCGTACCGCAAGCTGCGGCAGATCGAGGCGCGCGAGGGGCCGTTCGATCTCGTCCACGACAACCAGACACTGGGGTACGGCATCCTGGCGATGAAGAAGCTGCTCGGCCGGCCGGTCGTCGCCAGCCTCCATCACCCGCTGGCGATCGACAAGGCGAACAACCTCCGCGAGGC